>NZ_JBPCSJ010000426.1:0-3350 GCF_051007235.1 Hydrogenophaga sp.
GGCTTGGGAAAGGCACGGATGGTTTCGATCCAGTTGTGCAGGCTTTCAATCGACGCGGCCTGCACCTCGGGCAGCTGCTGGCGGTTGGCCTGCAGCCGCTGCAGGTTGCCGCCGGCGCAGAAATGGCTGCCTTCACCGGTGATGACGACGCTGCGCACCTCCGGGCTGCTCTCGGCCACGTTCATGGCTTCGATGCCGGCGGCGTAGATCTCCGGTCCGAGCGCGTTGCGGTTTTCCGGGTTGCTGATGGTCAGCACCATGGTCTGTCCATGGCTGTGGCTCTTGAGGCTGGCGGTCATGGCTCAGGCCTCTTCGTGCATCAGGCTCAGACCCAGCGCGCCGCGGCGGCGCAGCCAGGGCGAGGGACGGTAGCGCGGGTCGGCGTAGACCGTGCCCATGTTGAACAGGATTTCCAGCACGTTGGTGGGACCGATGCGGTCGCCCATGGCCAGCGGGCCCATGGGGTAACCCAGCCCGAGCGTGACCGCCACTTCCAGGTCCTTGGGCGTGCAGATGCCTTGCTGGCACATGTCGGCCGCGATGTTGACGATGGTGGCCACCACGCGCTGCGTGACGAAACCGCCGCTGTCCCTGATCACGCTGACCGCCTTGCCGTCTCTGGCGAACAGGGCGTGGGCGGCGTCGCGCATGTCGGGTCGGGTCGCGGGGTTGGTGGCGAGCACGCGGCGTTTGGTCGCGGCGTCGTCCAGCATCATGTCGATGCCCATGGTGCGGGTCGGGTCCAGGCGCTCCACCGCGGCCAGCGTGGTGACGTCCAGGCCCAGCGGAGCGACCAGGATCAGCGCCGCGGCCGATGGTGCCTGGGCGGTTTCGATGCTGGCGCCCAGGTCCTTGAGCAACTGGTACAGCTCTGGCCGGCGTGCGGCCTTGGGCGATACCCAGACCGGGGGCAGCTGCGCCACGTCGGGGATGGCGGGCTCCGGCGGCACGACCGCCGTGCCGTTGTCGTACGCGTAGAAGCCTTCGCCCACCTTTTTGCCCACCACGCCACCGGCCAGACGCTGCGCGGTGATGACGCTGGGGCGGTACCTCGGCTCGTCGTAGTACTGGCGGTAGATCGATTCCATCACCGGGTGCGACACGTCCAGCGCGGTCAGGTCCATCAGCTCGAACGGGCCGAGCTTGAACCCCATCTGGTCGCGCAGGATGCGGTCGATGGTTGCAAAGTCGGCCACGCGTTCGCCGGCCACGCGCAGGGCCTCGGTGCCGTAACCGCGCCCCGCGTGGTTGACGATAAAGCCCGGGGTGTCTTGTGCCGATACCGGTGTATGACCGAACTGGCGTGTGTACGCCGTCAGTTGCTGGCAGACCGCCGCGCTGGTCTTGAGACCGGCGATCACCTCCACCACCCGCATCAAGGGAACCGGATTGAAAAAATGGTAGCCCGCCAGCCGCTGGGGATGCTTGAGCGCAGAGGCAATGGCCGTGATCGAGAGCGACGAGGTGTTGGTGGCCAGCACCGCGTGCTCGTTCACGATGGCTTCCAGATCGGTGAACAGCCGTTGCTTGACGTCCAGCCTCTCCACGATCGCTTCGACCACCAGGTCGCAATCGGACAGGTCGCCCAGCGCCGACGCGGGAGAGAGCTGTGCAACGTAGGCAGCTTGCTGCGCAGCGTCCAGCCGGCCTTTGGCCAGCAGTTTGCTCCAGGTATCGGCCAAAGCCGCGCGCGCCGCATCGGCGGCGCCGGGTTGCAGATCGAACAGGCGCACGCGGCTACCCGCCTGAGCGGCCATTTGCGCAATGCCGCGGCCCATGGCCCCGGTCCCAACGATACCCACGGTTTGAAAAATGGACTGCATAGGAAAGTGTTAATTAAAAGGGAGTACCCGCAAGCTATGACAAAATGTTCCAACGAAGGAATGAAGGGACTCTGACGTGCGCCACATCTGGGTTGGCTGTATTTTGCTATCAACCGCCGTTGGCGGTCAGGCCGCCACGCTTGGGCGACACAGCGGGGCTGCGGTGATCGGTCGCCCGCTGGATGTCCGAGTTCAAGCCTTGCTCGGTCCAGAAGAGGACCTGAGCGCGCTGTGTGTGCAGGCCGACGTGTTTTACGGCGACTCGCAGGTGTCGCCGGGTTCCGTGCGCACGGTCGCTCAAAAGGCCGCGCCCGACGCCGAGGCGTCCCTGCGCATCCAGTCTTCCGTTCCGGTCGATGAGCCCGTTGTCACGGTCTATCTGCGGGCGGGTTGCAATGCCCCGTTTTCCCGTCGTTACGTGCTGCTGGCCGATCCGGTGACCGAACCCCAGTCGGCCGCGCCACTGACCGCGCCCACCGCATCGGCGGTTGCTGGCGGCACGGCGGTGCCTGCAAGGGCACTGCCCTCGGTCAGCGCCGGGACGGTGCCTTCCACCGGAAGCTCAGTGGTCAGTGCCCCTGCGGCATCTGCCACACCGTCGGCTGGTGCAGGTGCAGGTACAAATGCGGTCTCTCTTGCCAAGCCGGTCAAACCGGCCGCGGCAGCGCTGGACAAGGCCAAAGCCACCGACGCGAAACCGTCCAGGCCGGCCAGCGTGGTGCGCAAGCCGGTGGAGCCGGCCATGCCTCGGCTGGAGCTGGATCCGGTCGACATGAACCTGACGCTGGACCGCGACCCGGTGCTCAAGATGTCGCTGTCCATGCTCAGCGAGCCCACAGCGTCGGAAGAAGAACGTGCCGCCGCCGCCCGACTTTGGAAGGCCATCAACGCCTCACCCGAAGACATCCTGCGTGACAACCAGAAGCTGGAAGTGCTGGAGGCCGAGGCCAAAGGCCTGCGCGACCAGGAAGTCCGCAACAAGGCGGCCATCGAGGCGATGGAAAGCCAGCTGGAGCAATCCCGCTACCTGACGTGGCTGGTGTACGCGCTGGGCGCCTCCTTGCTCGCTGCGGTGTTGGCACTGCTGTACCTTTGGCGCAAGCGTGGTGCGGCATCAGCGGGCGACGACAAAGCCGCGCGCGCCTGGTGGGCTGCTGCCGAGGCTGAAAAGGAACTGGCCTCGGGCATGCCCATGCCCAATGGCAAGGCCGGTGCGAAAGCGCTCGATCTGGACCTGGATCTGGACCTCGGCCAGGGACCCGCGGGTTCCTCGTCCCTGGACAGCCTGCGTTCCTTGCACGACAGCGACCTCGACGCAGACAGTGCGCCGGCGCTGTTGAACCACGACAAGCGCGATTTCGCCGCCAGCCAGATCGGCGTGTCGCGTTCGGTGGCCACCGAAGAGCTGTTCGATGTGCAGCAGCAGGCCGACTTTTTCATCTCGCTCGGTGAAAACGAGCAAGCGATCCAGGTGCTCAGGAACCACCTCGCCGACAGCCAGGAGCCCAGTGCGCTGGCCTACCTCGA
>NZ_JBPCSJ010000427.1:0-12050 GCF_051007235.1 Hydrogenophaga sp.
ATGCAGCGCCGCAAGCACCACGAAGTCGGCGACTACGTCGCGCGCCTGATGGATCTTCTGAAGCTCGACGCCAACGCCGACGTTCACTGACCGCGCCCAGCCCCTTCCCAACGCTTCCCCACACACCTCCGGAGACGATCATGAAGCTTTCGCAAACCCTCGCCGGCACACGCCGCACCTGCCTGGCCCTGCTGGCCGCCACCGCCCTGGCTGCCCCCCTGGCGGCGCAGGCGCAACTGCGCGAAGTGACCTACCTGCTGCCCGCGCCCGGCACGCTGCCGGCCTTTGGCCCGTGGATGCTGGCGCAGGCCAAGGGCTACTACGAGCAGGAAGGCCTGAAGGTGAACTTCGTCACCGCGCGCGGCGGCGTGGACGTCGCCAAGCAGATCGGCGCCGGCAACGCGGTGATCGGTGGCGCCATCGGCGACACGCCCATCATCGCCCGCGCCCAGGGCATCCCGGTCAAGGCAGTGGCTGTGCTGGGTTCGGGTTCGCTGACCCAGCTGGTCAGCCACAAGGATGAGCGCATCGAAAGCCCCCGCGAACTCAAGGGCAAGACGGTCACCGTGCTGGCCTACACCGACACCACGTACTACGCGCTGCTGGGCATGCTCAGCAAGGTGGGCCTGACCAAGAATGACGTGAACATCCAGGCCGCCGGCCCGGCCGGCGTGTGGCAGCAGTTCGCCGCCAAGAAGGCCAGCGCGATGGCCGGTGTACCGGACTGGACGGTAAGCGCGATGGACGCCGGCGCCCAGGTGGACATCCTGCCGGCCGACATCTATTTCAAGAGCATGGCGCAGGCCATCCTGACCTCGGACGAGGTGATCCAGAAAGACCCGCAACTGATCCAGAAGCTGGTGCGCGCCACGCTCAAGGGCATGAAAGACATCATGGCGGACCCCAAGGCCGCGACCGCTGCCTACGTCAACCACGTGACGGTGCACAAGGGCAAGGAAGCCAGCATCCAGAAGGCTTTCGAGCTGTTCAACAAGTACGTCTACGCCGGCCAGAAGGTGCCCGGCACCATGGACGAAGCCCGACTGGCCGAACTGCAGAAGTTCTATGTGACCAACGGTGTGGTGCCCAAGGAGACGCCGCTCAAGGACCTCTACACCAACCAGTTCGTGAGCAAGTGAATGCCCACGCTGCGTGACGAGACGGAGTCCTGACGTGCACAAAGAGAAACTGGTCACCGCCACCTGGAGCTTCGGCGTTCTGGTGGTCTTCCTGATCCTGTGGGAGTATGGCCCCGGCCTGGTCGGCATGCCCGAGTTCGTGCTGCCCCCGCTGTCAGCCGTCCTGGCCGAGGGCGCCCGCATCTGGGAGGCCGAGCGCCTGCTCTGGCACGCCGGCATCACGGCTGCCGAAGTGGTGATCGGCTTCGTGCTCGGGTCTCTGCTGGGTGCGCTGATCGGCTATGCGCTGGGCGTCTCGCCGCGCGTGGAAGCCGTGCTCTCGCCCTACCTGCTGGCGCTGCAGATCGCGCCCAAGGTGGCGTTTGCACCGCTGTTCGTGATGTGGCTGGGCTACACCATGTACCCCAAGATCCTGGTGGCCGTTTTGATCGTGTTCTTCCCGGTGCTGATCAACGTGCTGTCGGCCATGCGCGCCATGGACGGCGATCTGACCAACCTCGCGCGCTCGTTCTCGGCCACTCGCTTCCAGATCTTTCGCATGGTCGAGTTCCCGACCACCTTGCCACCACTCTTTTCGGGTCTGCGCATCGCCAGCACGCTGGCGGTGATCGGCGTGGTGGTGGGCGAACTGGTCGGCGGCAACATGGGTCTGGGCTACCTGCTCACTTTCTTCGAAGGCCAGGGCAACACGGCTGGCGTGTTCGTGGTCATCGGTGCGCTCACCGTGATCGGCATCGTCGCCTACTACGCGGTGGTGATCGCTGAAAAGCGCGTGCTGCACTACCTGCCCTCTGCCCAACGCTGAACCGGACATGTGCCCCCACGCTCACCACTTCGTGTCTTCGCTGCCCTTGGCGGGAGACCAGCCATGACCACCGAAATCCAGTTGCAGGGCCGGCGCGTGCTGGTCACAGGCTCGGCCCGCGGGCTGGGCGAGAGCTTTGCCCGCGCCCTGGTGTCCGCCGGCGCGCGCGTGGTCATCAGCGATGTGCTGCACGAGCGCGGCCAGGCCCTGGCCGCCGAACTGGGTACCGCCGCCCACTACGTGCCCATGGACCTGATGGACCCGGCCGCCATCCGCGACGGCGTGGCCGCGGCCGCCGCCGCACTGGGCGGGCTGGACGGGCTGATCAACAACGCGGCCATCACCAACTCGGGCGGCAAAGGCTTGGACGAGCTGACCGTGGACACCTGGGACCGCGTGATGGACGTGAACGTGCGGGGCACCTGGCTGGTGACCGCGGCCGCCCGCCCGCACCTGGCCGCCAGCGGCAGCGGGCGCGTGGTGAACATCGCGTCCGACACCGCGCTCTGGGGTGCGCCGCGGCTGCTGGCCTATGTGGCCAGCAAGGGCGCGGTGGTGTCGATGACCCGCTCGCTGGCGCGCGAACTGGGGGCCGACGGCACCACCGTCAACGCCATCGCCCCGGGCCTGACGCTGGTGGAAGCGACCGAGTACATCCCGCAGGCCCGCCACGACCACTACCTGCAGGGACGCGCCATCCAGCGCCCACAGATCCCCGACGACGTCAACGCCGCCGCGCTCTTCCTGCTGACGCGGGGAGCCGGCTTCATCACCTGACAGTTTCTGACCGTCAACGGCGGCTTCGTCATGAACTGAAAAGGAAACACACCATGAACGCACAGATCACCCACCAGACCCTGGCCGCCAACGAGCCCCAGTTCAACGAACGCGGCCTGATGGACCCCAACATCCCGCCCGAGGCCGAGATCCAGGCCGGCATGCTGCAGCAGCCCGGCCAGAGCTTTGCCGAGTGGATGGAGACGCGCGTGGCGCGCAAGTCCACCCGCCGCTACGACTGGGACGCGCTGAAGTTCCAGGCCGATTTCGACCCCAAGTACCGCCGCGCCCAGATGCGCTACGTGGGGACCGGCGGCACCGGCGTGGCCAAGGACAGCAACACCGTGCCTTCGGGCCACTTCACCTTCTCGACCATGGTGGTCCCGGCCGGCAACATTGGCCCCTCGCACATCCACTACGACGTGGAAGATATCTTCTTCGTCATGCGCGGCGCCATGAAGGTCGTCTGCGAGAAGGACGGTCAGCGCTGGGAGACGGTGGTCGGCGAGCGCGACCTCATTTCCGTGCCGCCCGGCGTGTACCGCGAGGAACACAACATCGGCGACGAAGACGCACTGATGTGCGTGATGCTGGGTTCGCCCCGCCCGATCACGCCGACCTACCCGCCCGATTCGCCGCTGGCCAAGATCAAGCGGTGAGCTCCCCCTGCGCCGCTGCGCGGCTCCCCCCTTCTGTGGCGCGCCTTCGGCGCTTCGAGGGGTGACGGAACCTGCGGCCCGGCCAAGCCGGTTCCGCGATCCCCCTGGTTCAAGCCCTTCTCTCGTTGCACACCCTCTTTTCACATGACCCCTTCCGACCTCCTGTTGCAGCACCCGATCCGGCTCGCCGAGCTGGGAGAGGGCGTGCGCGTGGCGTACCGCGAGGCCGGCAAGGCCACGGCGGTCACGCACGTGCTGCTGCACGGCATCGGCTCGGCCTCGGGCAGCTGGGCGTTCCAGCTGGCGGCCGCGCGGGCGAACCCAGCCGTGCGCGTGCTGGCCTGGGACGCGCCGGGCTACGGCGAGAGCACGCCGCTGGTGCCGGAAGCCCCGGACGCCACCGACTACGCCACCCGCCTGTGGGCCTGGCTGGATGCGCTGGGTGTGCGCGCCCCGGTCACGCTGTTGGGCCATTCACTGGGTGCGCTGATGGTGGCGCGCGCCGCACGGCTACAGCCGGTCCGCGTACAGCGGCTGGTGCTGCTGGCGCCGGCCCGGGGATATGGTCGGGCCCCGACCGCCGAACGCGAACAGAAGCTGGGCGATCGGCTGGCGCTGCTCACCAAGCTCGGCCCGCAAGGCATGGCCCAGGCGCGCGGCGCGGCCATGCTATCGCCCGCGGCGCCACCGGCCCTGGTGGACGCCGTGCGCGAGACCATGGCGCGCATCCACGTGGGTGGCTACACCCAGGCCGCACACCTGCTGGACCAGGGCGACCTGCTGGCCGACCTGCAGCAGGTGGCGTGTCCGGTGCGCGTGGCCAGCGGCAGTGCCGACACCATCACACCGGCGGCGGCCTGCGAGGCGGTGGCCCGCAGCGTCGGGCAAGATCGGCAGGACCTGGGACCGGTCGGCCACGCCTGCCCGCTCGAAGCAGCGGATGCCGTCAACGCACTGACGGGGCTGGTTCCCTCCCCCTCCGCCGAGTGAACACCATGACCGACAAGACCATTCCCGCTGCCGCCTCTTCATCCCCTGTGTCCGCCGACGACCGATACACCGTGCCGGCCTTGCAGCGCGGCCTGCAGTTGATGATGCAGTTCAGCCGCGACGACCGCGAACTCAGCGGCGCCGAACTCTCGCGCCGGCTCGACCTGCCGCGCGCGTCGGTGTTCCGCATGCTCTACACGCTGGAGCAGGGTGGCTTTGTCGAAAGCGTGGGCGACAGCGGCAACTACAAGCTGGGCCTGGCCGTGCTGCGCCTGGGCTTCGAATACCTGGCCTCGATGGAGCTGACCGAACATGGCCGCCCGGTGATCGAGGACCTGCGCGACCGCTGCGGCTACTCGGCCCACCTGGTGGTGCGCGACGGACGCGACGTCGTGTTCATCGCCAAAGCGGCTAGCCGCAACGCCATGTTCCATTCCATTCAGGTCGGCGCCCGCCTGCCGGCACACGCCACGGTGCTGGGCCGCATCCTGCTGGCCAACCTCGACCGCGTCGCCCTCCGTCAGCTCTACCCGGACGACCCGCTGCCGGCCTACACCTCGCGCACCCCGACCACGCTGGACCAGTTGGTGGCGCTGATCGGCCAGCACCGTGCCGAAGGCCACGGCGTGAGCCAGGGCGGTTTTGAGACCGGTATTTCCACCATTGGCGCGCCGGTGTTCAGCGACCGCGGCGAAGTGGTCGCGGCGCTGAGCATCACCGTTCCCGCCCAGCGCGTGAACGACACCGAACTGCCCGGCCTGGTCGAACAGGTCCAGGGTGCCGCCCGACAGCTCACCGAACGCATCAGCCACCTGCCCAACCGCGGTGCCTGGTCATCCAAACCCACCGAACCAAGAGCCGCATGAGCACGCAACCCACCCGCATCACCGTTGGCGAACTGGCCACCCGCTTCCTCGAAGCCTGTGGCGTGCAGGCCGCCTTCGGCGTGATCTCGATCCACAACATGCCCATCCTGGACGCCTTCCACCGGCGCCAGAAGATCCGCTTCGTGTCTGCACGCGGCGAGGCTGGCGCCTGCAACATGGCCGACGCCTACGCCCGTGTCAGCGGCACCCTGGGCGTGTGCGTGACCAGCACGGGCACCGGCTGCGGCAACGCAGCGGGCGCGCTGGTGGAGGCGATCACCGCGGGCACGCCCCTGTTGCACCTGACGGGGCAGATCGAGTCGCCCTTCCTGGACCGCGACCTGGGCTTCATCCACGAACACCCGGCGCAACTGGCCATGCTCCAGTCGGTGGGCAAGGATGCGTTTCGTATCCGCAACCCCGAGACCGCCCTGGCCACGCTGCGCGAGGCGGTGCGCATCGCGCAGACGCCGCCCTGCGGCCCGGTGAGCGTGGAGATCCCGATCGACGTGCAGAAGATGCTGGTGGACCTGCCGGCCGACATCGCGCCCGTGGCCGTGCCACCGGTGCAACCCAACGCAGCGCTGGTCGATGCGCTGGCCGAGCGCCTGTTCAAGGCCCGGCGCCCGCTGCTCTGGCTGGGTGGCGGCGCACGCGGTGCCAGCGCGGCCGCGCGGCGGCTGGCCGACATGGGCTTCGCCATCGTCACCTCGGTGCAGGGGCGTGGCACCGTGCCTGAAGACCATCCCAACACCCTGGGCAGCTACAACCTGCAAAAGCCGGTCGAGCAGTTCTACGAAACGCTGGACGCGATGCTGGTGGTGGGCTCGCGCCTGCGCAGCAACGAAACCCTGACCTACCAGCTGCACCTGCCGGCCACGCGTTACCGCATCGACGCCAACCCCCTGGTCGAGAACCGCGCTTACACCAGCGAACTGTTCGTGCAGGGCGACGCGCAGCTCACGCTGGACGCGCTGGCCGACCGGCTGGAAGGCCGGATGCAGATCGACCCGCAGCTCACGCGCGACGTGCAGCAGGCGCGCGGCGCCGCGGTGGCGCTGATCGACGGCGCACTCGGCCCCTACGTGAAACTCAAGAACGCGGTCGGCGAAGTGGCGGGCAAGGCCATCTGGTGGGTGCGCGACATCACCCTGTCCAACACCATGTGGGGCAACCGCGAACCCGCGCTGGACCACCCGCGCGCTGGCGTGCATGCCCTGGGTGGTGGCATCGGCCAGGGCCTGGCCATGGGCATCGGCGCCGCGGTGGCCGACGCGCAGCACGGCCTGGGCCGCAAGACCCTGGCGCTGTGCGGCGACGGCGGCTTCATGCTCAACGTGGGCGAACTGGCCTGCGCCGCGCAGGAGCGCGCCAACGTGCTGTTCATCGTCATGAACGACCAGCGCTACGGCGTGATCCGCAACATCCAGGACGACATTTACGGCAGCCGCCACTGCTACGTGGACCTGCACACGCCCGACTTCGCGCAGTTCTGCGCCTCCATGCGCGTGCCGCACTGGCGCCTGAGCAATCCGGCCGCCACCGCCGCCACCCTGCGCGAAGCCATCGCCGTGCAAGGACCGGCCGTGCTGGAGGTGGACATGGACGCCTGGGGGCCGTTCGCCGCCAAGTTCGCCGGCCCGCCCAAGAAGTGACGCGCACGCAGGAGCCCCAGCACATGCAGAACGTCACTCTGATTGGTTTCGGTGCCATCGGTCGCACCCTGTTCGCGCGCATGGCCGGCCATGCCGGCGTGCGCATCACCCACGTCGTGGTGCCCGACGCGCACCGCGCCGAAGCGGAGCAGCACCTGCAAGGCGCGGCCCAGGTGGTCAGAGCCGTGCCACCCGACACCGACCTGGTGTTGGAGTGCGCCGGCCACGCGGCCCTGACCGACCACGTGCTGCCGGCCCTGAACCGGGGCGTCGAATGCGCGGTGCTATCAGTGGGTGCACTGTCCGAACCCGGCCTGCCCGAGGCGCTGGCCGACGCGGCCGCGCGCGGTGGCACCCAGGTGCACCTGCTGTCGGGTGCCATCGGCGGGGTGGACGCCATCGCGTCCGCCCGCATCGCCGGGCTGGACAGCGTGACCTACACCGGCCGCAAGCCGCCCACCGGCTGGCGCGGCACGCCGGCCGAACAGGTGGCCGATCTGGACCGCATCACCGAACCGACCGTGATCCTGGAAGGCACAGCGCGCGACGCCGCCCGCCTCTACCCCAAGAACGCCAACGTGGCGGCCACCGTGTCGCTCGCCGGGATGGGCCTGGACGCCACCCGCGTGCGCCTGATCGCCGACCCCACCGTGACCGAAAACATCCACGAGATCGACGTGCGCGGAGCCTTCGGCGAGATGCAGATCACCATGCGCGGCAAACCCCTGCCCGACAACCCCAAGACCTCGGCCCTGACCGTGCTGTCGGCCCTGCGCTTCCTGCAGAACCGCGGCGCCGCCGTGACCATCTGAGCCCGCCATGACCGCACACCTGCAGAGCTTCATCGGCGGCCGCTGGCGCGACGCCTCCGGCCCCGAATACACCACCGAATACCCGCACGACGGCAGCACCGTGGCCCACCTGCACGCGGCCACCGCCGCCGATGTGGACGAGGCCGTGCAGGCAGCCGAACGCGCGCGGCTGCAGCCCGCCTGGGCCGGCCTCAAACACCACGAACGCGCCGGCATCCTGTACCGCGTGGCGCAGGGCATCCGCGAGCGCGCCGAAGAGCTGGCGCAACTGCAGCGGCTGGACAACGGCAAGCCCATCAAGGAATGCCGCGCCCTGGTGGCCAGCGCGGCCGGCACCTTCCAGTTCTTCGGTGCCGCGGCCGAGACCTGGGAAGACACCATCACCCCCGCGCGCGGCGACTACCTGAGCATGAGCGTGCACGAGCCGCTAGGTGTGGTAGGTGCCATCACCCCGTGGAACAGCCCCATCGCCAGCGAGGCGCAGAAGCTCGCGCCCGCCCTGGCGGCCGGTTGCGCCGTGGTGTTCAAGCCGGCCGAGATCACGCCGCGCATGGCCATCGAGCTGGCCAAGATCTGCCAGCAGGCCGGCGTGCCCGACGGCATCGTCAGCGTGCTGCCGGGCAAGGGCAGCGTGGTCGGCGACGCGCTGGTCAAGCACCCGCTGATCAAACGCATCGCCTTCACCGGCGGCACCACCGTGGGCCTGGGCATCCAGCGCCTGGCGGCGGAAAAGCTCATGCCCACCTCGCTGGAGCTGGGCGGCAAGTCGCCCACCATCGTCATGCCCGACGCCGACCTGGACCATGCTGTGGCCGGCGTGCTCTACGGCATCTTCAGCAGCTCGGGCGAATCGTGCATCGCCGGTTCGCGCGCCTTCGTGCACGCCAGCCTGTACGACGAGTTCAAGCGCCGCCTGCTCGACGGCGTGAAGAAGCTGCGCGTGGGCGACCCGGCGCGCGAAGACACGCAGATGGGCCCGCTGGTCAACATGGGGCACCGCTCCAGCATCGAACGTTACGTGCAATTGGGCCGCGACGAAGGCGGCACCGTGCTGTGCGGCGGCGAGAGGCCCAGCGGCGGCTTCTACGACGCCGGCAGCTACTACCTGCCCACCATCTTTGAAGGCCTGCCCAACAGCGCGCGCATGTGCCAGGACGAGATCTTCGGCCCGGTGCTGGCCCTGCTGCCCTGGCAGGACGAGGCCGGCCTGATTGCCCAGTGCAACGACAACATGTTCGGCCTGGCCTCGGGCATCTGGACGCGCGACTTCAAGAACGCCTGGCGCATCGGCCGCGCGCTGCAGACCGGCACGGTCTGGGTCAACACCTACAAGCTGTTCTCGATCAGCACGCCCTTCAGCGGCGTGAAGATGAGCGGCTACGGCCAGGAGAAGGGCCGCCTGGGCATCTTGGAATACACCAGCCAGAAGAGCTTCTACATCGGCCTGAACGAACAGCCCATGCCCTGGGCCAACAGCTGAGGGCGGATATGAACGCGAACAACACCTCGCCTCATCTGCTGCTGACCATCGTGCTCAAGCACCACGCAGGCCTGACGCTGGACGACGTGCAGGCGCGCCTGAAGGCGAGCGGCTGGTGGGACCGTTTTCCGGTCGAAGGGACGCGCGTAGTGTCCTGGACCGTGGCCATGGGCCTGGGCCAGATCGTCACGCTGGAAGTGCCGCCCGACCGGCTGGGCGCGGTCAATGTGGAACTGGAGCGGTCGGCCTGGGGCGTCTTCCAGACCGAGGTCTACGCCACCTACGACTTCGTGCCGGTGCGCGAACGCATCATCGAGCGCGTGCGCGCGGGCGGGCAGTGAGCATGGACGCACCGCAGCGCGTGACCTGCCCCGAGGTGCCCGACCGGCCCGGCGCCAGCTGGACCAACGCCTGGCGCCTGGGACACGAGGTGGTCATGTCCGGCATGACCGGTCACCCCACCACCCAGCAAGCCGCCGCGCAGGGCCAACCGCTGGGCGCCTACGAGCAGACCCTGGTGGTGCTGCGCAAACTGGAAGCGCTGGTGCGCGCCGCCGGCGGCCACAAACACAACATCGTCAAGACGGTGGTCTACGTCACCGACATCGCCGACAAGGACGCTGTCGGCCGTGCCCGCCACGACTTTTTCGAAGGCACCTACCCCAGCTCCACCCTGGTCGCTGTCAGCGCACTGGTGTTTCCCGAACTCACGGTCGAGATCGACGCCTGGGCGCGTCTGGACGTGGACCTGCGGGCGGCGGCTTCTTTGCAAAGCGAGGCTTGAATGGATCTGGGACTGACGGGCAAGAAGGCCCTGGTGTGCGGCGCGAGCGCCGGTCTGGGCTTTGCCTGCGCACATGCTCTTGTGCAGGAAGGGGTGGACGTGGTCATCGTCGCCCGCACCGAGGGACCTCTGCGCGAAGCCGCCGGGCGGCTCCAGACGCTGGGGGCGGGCCGTGCCGAGTGGGTGGCCGCCGATGTGACCACCGCCGAAGGGCGCGCGCGCATCTTCGCGGCACACCCGGACTTCGACATCGTGGTCACCAACGCGGGCGGCCCGCCGCCGGGCGATTTCCGCCAATGGGACACCGCCGCCTGGCACCGCGCGATCGACGCCAACATGCTTGCGCCCATCGAGCTCATCAAGACCACGGTGGATGGCATGATGGCACGCGGCTGGGGCCGCATCGTCAACCTCACTTCCAGCGCGGTGAAGTCGCCGGTGGACGGGCTGGGCCTGTCCATCGGGGCGCGCAGCGGCCTGACCGGTTTCGTCGCCGGCCTGGCGCGCAGCACCGTGGCGCGCGGCGTGACCATCAACAACCTGCTGCCTGGCACCTTCGACACGGCACGCCTGGCCGGCAATTTCGAGGCGCAGTCCAGGCGCGAAGGCCGCAGTGTGGACGAGGTGCGCAGCGCGCGCCTGGCCAAGCACCCGGCGCATCGCTTCGGCGAACCCGACGAACTCGGCCGCACCTGCGCCTTTCTCTGCAGCGCCCACGCGGGCTACATCAACGGCCAGAACATCCTGCTCGACGGCGGGTCGTTCCCCGGGGTTTTCTGACTTGCATACGGAGACACACATGACAAGTGCATTGAAGATCGGCATCGCCGGCGGTGGCGTGGGTGGCCTGGCGGCGGCGATCGCCCTCAAGGCCCAGGGCCACGACGTGACGGTGTTCGAGCAGGCCAAAGGCTTCTCACGCGTGGGCGCCGACATCAACCTCACGCCCAACGTGGTGCGCGCCATCGACGGGCTGGGCGCCGGGGCCTCCGTGCGCCGGCTTGGCGCGCGCCCCACCTTCCGCATCAGCCGCGACTGGGACACCGGGCAGGAAACCTCGCGCCTGGGCATGGGCGACGTGGCCGAGCAGCAATACGGGGCGCCGCAGATCACCATCCACCGCGCTGACATCCTTGCCGCGCTGGCCGAGCAGTTCCCGATCGAACAGATCCGCTTTGCTCAGCGCATCCGCAGCCTGACGCAGGACGACAAAGGCGTGCAGCTGGCATTTGAAGACGGCCACCAAGAGACCTTCGACGTGGTGATCGGCGCCGATGGCATCCATTCGCGCGTGCGCACCGCGCTGTTCGGCGAAGAGTCGCCGCGCTTCACCGGCGTGGTCTCGTTCCGTTCCGTGGTGCCCACCGAGCGCGTGAAGCACGTACCCGAGATCGAAGCCTTCACCAAATGGTGGGGGCCGAACCCGCAAAGCCAGATCGTCACCTTCCCGCTCAACCAAGGCCGGGAAACCTTCATCTTCGCCACCACCGGGCAGGACAGCTGGACCGAAGAGTCCTGGACCAGTGAGGGCGACGTGAACGAACTGCGCAGCTTTTACAAAGACTTCCACCCCGACGCCTGCGCCCTGCTGGACGCCTGCGACACCACGCTCAAGAGCGCGCTGTACGAACGCGAACCGCTGCCGCAATGGTCGGTGGGCACGGTCACCCTGCTGGGCGACGCCTGCCACCCCATGTTGCCCTTTATGGCGCAGGGCGCGGGCATGGCCATTGAAGACGCGGTGGTGCTGGGCCGTTGTCTGGCGGGAGTGACCACACGCGCCGACGCCGAACGGGCGCTCAAGACCTACGAGAGTGCGCGCCGGGAACGCACGGCGCAGATCCAGATCGGATCGCGTGGCAACCAGTGGATGAAGACCCAGGGCAATGCCGACTGGGTGTACGGCTACGACGCCTGGCGCGTCGAGCTGCCCCGCGCCTGACCAACCACACACCAAAAAGCACAGCACAGCAACCATCTTGATGAACCCGTTACTGAACCGCAGTGAAGTCGTTGCGCCAAGGCGACTTGGAGCGGGCGATGGCGTTGAGGATGACCAGCAGCTTGTGCATGCAGGCCACCA
>NZ_JBPCSJ010000428.1:0-2780 GCF_051007235.1 Hydrogenophaga sp.
GGCGCCCAGGCGTTGCACCCACTCGCAGCAGGCGGCGCGGTCGTCGGTTTCATCCACGCGCTGCTCGCGCGCCCAGGCCACCAGGCCGTTGGCCAGCGCGCGGTGGGCGTCGTCGAAAAACGGCAGTTCGAGGTGCGCGGTCGGCGCCAGCGCGCCGTGCGGGTGGGGGTGTTCGAAGGCGACCATCTCAGTCCCCCTCAAAGACCGGGCGCTGCTTCGCTGCGAAGGCCTCGTAGGCCCGGCGGAAGTCCTGCGTCTGCATGCAGATGGCTTGCGCCTGCGCCTCGGCTTCGATCGCCTGGTCCAGCGTCATGGCCCATTCCTGGTGCAGCATGGTCTTGGTCATGCCGTGGGCGAAGGTCGGGCCCTGGGCCAGTTGGGCCGCCAGCTTGTGGGCAGCGGGCAGCAGGGCGTCGCTGTCGTGCAGCGCGTTGAAGAAGCCCCAGGCGTGGCCTTCGGGCGCGGTCATGGCGCGGCCGGTGAACAGCAGTTCGCTGGCGCGGCCCTGGCCGATCATGCGCGGCAGCAGGGCGCAGGCGCCCATGTCGGCGCCGGCCAGGCCGACGCGGGTGAACAGGAAGGCGACCGTGGCCGCGGGTGTGCCCAGGCGCAGATCGGAGGCCAGCGCCATCATCGCGCCGGCCCCGGCACACACGCCGTCCAGCGCGGCCACGATGGGCTGCGGACAGGCGCGCATGGCGCTGACCAGCGCGCCGGTCATGCGGGTGAAGGCCAGCAGCTCGGGCATGGTCATCTGGGTCAGCGGCCCGATGATTTCGTGCACATCACCGCCGGAGCAGAAGTTGCCGCCTGCACCGGTGACCACCACCGCCTTGATGTCGGTGGCGCGCTGCAGGCCCAGGAACCAGTCGCGCAGCTCGGCGTAGGAATCGAAGGTCAGCGGGTTCTTGCGCTCGGGCCGGTTGAGCGTGACGGTGGCCACACCGTCCTGCACGCTGAGCGCGAAGTGGGTGGGCGTGGTGGTGGCCATGGCGCTGTACTGGCCGCGCATGGGGTTGTGGTCGGGGATGGGGTGTTTCATGGGGCGAGGTCCATATCGGGTCAGGTGTCTTGGCAAGGCGCACCACGGAACTGGCTTTGCCAGGCCGTGGGTGCGGTCCCCCTTTGGGGGGAAGACGCGAAGCGGCGCAGGGGGGTCATCCGATGTTCAGCTGGTGCTGTTTCACTTTGCCCAGCAGCTTGTGCAGGCTGTCGAGGTCCTTGGCGTTCAGGCCGTTGAAAGCCTCGACGATCCACTGCTCGTGCTGGGCCGCCATGCGTTCGAAGGCGCCGCGCCCCTCGGGGGTGAGCCGCACCAGGAAGGCGCGGCGGTCGCCTTCCACGGCCATGCGCTCCACCAGCCCTTCGGCCACCAGCTGGTCGGTGATGCCGGTGACGTTGCCACCGGTGACCATGAGCCGGTGCGACAACTCCTTCATCTTCAGGCCCTCGGGGTGGCGCTCCAGCTGGGCCATCAGGTCAAAGCGGGGCAGGGTGGTGTCGAACTGTTCGCGCAGACCGGCGCGCACGCGCTTTTCGATCAGCTGCGAGCAGGTCAGCAGGCGCAGCCACAGGCGCAGCTCCTGCGCGTGCTCGCTGTGGGCGCGGGCTTCGAGGTCCAGGGTGTCGCTGGTGGTGTTCATGACGTTTCAGCCGGGTCTTGCGTGGCGACCACACCCTGCAGGGCTTGCTGGCGCGCGATCTCGCGGTAGAGCTGGTCGCGTCCGCTTTCGTACGGCCGCGGCCATTGCACCGCACGGCTCTGCAGCTTGGCGGCCTCGTGCAGCGTCCAGGCCGGGTCGGCCAGGTGCGGGCGGGCCACGGCGCAGAGGTCGGCGCGGCCGGCGCCGATGATGCTGTTGGCGTGGTCGGCTTCTTGAATAGCGCCCACCGCCATGGTCAGGATGCCCGCCTCGTTGCGCACGCGGTCGGCAAACGGGGTCTGGTACATGCGGCCGTAGACCGGTTTGGCCTGCCGCGTGGTCTGGCCCGAAGACACGTCGATCACGTCGCAGCCCGCGGCCTTGAACAGGCGCGCGATGGCCACCGCGTCGTCGGGCGTGTTGCCACCGGGCGCCCAGTCGTGCGCCGAGATGCGCACGCTCATGGGCTTGTCGGCGGGCCACACGGCGCGCATGGCCGCGAAGACTTCGAGCGGGTAGCGGCAGCGGTTCTCCAGCGAGCCGCCGTAGTCGTCGCTGCGTTGGTTGGTCAGCGGGCAGATGAAGGCCGAGAGCAGGTAGCCGTGGGCGGCGTGCAATTCCAGCCAGTCGAAGCCCGCGGCGGCGGCGCGCTGTGTGGACGCGACGAAGGCCGCGGTCATCGCGTCCATGTCGGCGCGGGTCATGGCGCGCGGTACCTGGTTCTGCGCGCCGTAGGGCACCGCGCTGGCCGACAGCAGCGGCCAGTTCGGCGCATCGTCCGGTCGCCCGCTGGGCGAGGGCAGCGGCTCGTCGATGGTGTCCCAGCCCAGCTGCGTCGATCCCTTGGGGCCGCTGTGGCCGATCTGGATGCCCATCTTCGCGCTGCTCTGCTGGTGCGCAAAATCCACGATGCGGGCCAGAGCCGCCTGCTGCGCGTCGTTCCACAGACCGGGGCAACCCGGGGTGATGCGGCCTTCGGGCGTCGGGCTGGTCATCTCCACCATCACCAGCGCCGCGCCACCCACGGCGCGCGCGCCCAGGTGCATCAGGTGCCAGTCGCCGACCACACCGTCGGTGGCCTTGTACTGCGCCATGGGCGAGACGACGATGCGGTTTTTCAGTGTCACGCCGCGCACG
>NZ_JBPCSJ010000429.1:0-11532 GCF_051007235.1 Hydrogenophaga sp.
CGGTTGCGCTCAATGGGCGTCACGGTGCTCACGACCTCGGCGGCGTACAGGCTGCGATTGATGTACTGGCGCTTGAGCTCCTGCTCGGCCCGGTCGGCCAAGGCCTTGTCATACGGACGGCCTTCGGCCAGGCCCACGTCCCGCAAGGCTTTCTTGAGCACTTCGGCGTCGAATTCCTTGATGCCGGTGAAGCTCACGTCGGCCACGGTGGGGCGCTCTTCGACAATGACGATCAGTACGTCGTCGTTGATCTGCAGGCGAACGTCGGTGAACAGCCCCAGGCCAAACAACGAGCGGATCGCGGTCGATCCCTTGTCGTCGTTGTACTGGTCACCGATGCGGAACGGCAGCGAGGCGAACACCGTGCCTGGCTCGACCCGCTGCAGGCCTTCCACCCGGATGTCACGCAGTTTGAAAGGGGCAACGGCCCACGCCGGAAGGGCCGACAAAAGGGATGCAGCGACCACGCTCAGCGACAGGCCGCGCAGACCTCCGAGTTTTTGTTTCATGAGAAAGGGAGAAGGTTCAGCCAGCCAAGCGGGCCACATCGTTGAACAGGGCAACGGCCATGAGTGCCATCAGAATCGCGACACCGCCGCGTTGCAGGCGCTCCAACCAAGCTTCGGAAACGGGGCGCCCGGTCACACCCTCCCAAAGATAATACATCAGGTGCCCCCCGTCCAAGACGGGCAGCGGCAGCAGGTTGAGCACCCCCAGGCTAACGCTGATGAGCGCCAGAAACAGGAGGTAAGACGTGACACCGAGGCTGGCGGATTTGCCCGCGTAGTCTGCGATCGTCAACGGACCGCTGAGGTTCTTGACCGAGGCCTCGCCGATCAGCATGCGGCCCATCATCTTGAGCGACAGCCAAGACACCTCCCAGGTGCGCACCACGCCCTGCACCAGCCCTTCGATGGCACCCAGGCGCACCGTGGTCATGGCGGGTGCACCGCCGATGTAAGCGCCGATGCGGCCGATCCAGGCCTCATCGAGGCGCTCCGGCGTGGGCCGCACCTGCAGTTCCATCGTTTGCCCAGCGCGCTCCAGGGTCCACTGTTGCATCACCGCCTGGCCCTGCGGCCCCACCGCGGCGCGAATGCTGGTGCGCAAACCCTGTCCGTCGGCCACGGGGGTGCCGTCGATGCTCCGCACCAGGTCGCCGGCTCGCAGGCCGGCCGCTGCGGCCGCACCATCGGGCGACACCTCGCCGACCACCGGGGGTGTCCACGGTGCCGTGATGCCAATGCGCTGGAACAGGCTGGCATCGGCCTCGGTCACGTTCAGGCTGCTCAGCGCCAGGGGCACCGCGCGGGTGTTGCCACCGGCTTCCCGGGCCACCCAGAGGGTCAGGTCCTGCTGCTCCAGCGCCGCCTGGGTCAAGCGCCACCGCAAGTCCTCAAACGAACGCACATCGGTCGGCTCGTCGCCGTCGCTGCCCACCTGCACCACCCATTCACCGCCGTGCAGCCCGGCTTGAGCTGCCACGGAACCCGCCACCGGGCTGCCGATCACGGGCTGAGGCTCCTCCACGCCGGTCCAGTTCACCAGGCTGTAAAGGGCCACCGCCAGCAGCAGGTTGGCCACCGGGCCAGCGGCCACGATGAGCGCACGCGAGCGCAGCGGCTGGGTGTTGAAGGCCAGGTGCCGCTCGGATGCGTCCACCGGGGCCTCGCGCTCATCGAGCATGCGCACATAGCCACCCAGCGGCAAGGCGCCCAGCACGAACTCCGTCGGGCTGCCTTTTTTGCGCCAGCGCAGCAGCGGCTTGCCAAAACCGACGGAGAAGCGCAGCACCTTCACCCCACAGGCCACGGCCATGCGGTAGTGGCCGTATTCGTGCACGGCGATCAACAGGCCCAGGGCCACCACGAAAGCGATCAGCGTTGTCATGCTCGGCGGGTCATCCAGGTTGGGGGTGGGTCGGCGCCAGGCCGCCCGGGGGCTGGCGATCAGCGGGTCAGCCGGGCCACGGCCGCGTCGGCCAAGGCCCGAGCTTGTGCGTCGATGTCCAGCAGATCATCCAGACTCTGGGGCTTGGAGGGGCTGAGGGCCGCCAAAGTTGCATGGTTGACCGCGTGGATCTGGTCGAACCGCAGGCGCTCGGCCAGGAAGGCGGCTACCGCGACCTCGTTGGCCGCGTTGAGCACGGCGGTGGTGCCAGTCGGACCCGCCAAGGCATCCCAGGCCAGGCGCAGACCGGGGAAACGCAAATCATCGGGCTGCTCGAAGGTGAGTGCACCCAGGCGGGTGAAGTCGAGACCGGCCGCCCCGGACGCGATGCGCTCGGGCCACGCCAGACCGTAGGCGATGGGCACGCGCATATCGGGCGTGCCCAGTTGCGCCACCATGGAGCCGTCGGTGTACTCGACCATGGAATGGATGACGCTTTGCGGGTGGATCACCACCTCGATGCGCTCCGGAGGCAAACCGAACAGGTAACGCGCCTCGATCACTTCGAGCGCCTTGTTCATCATGGTGGCGGAGTCGACCGAAATCTTGCGGCCCATCACCCAGTTGGGGTGGGCGCAGGCCTGCTGCGGCGTGACCTCGGCCAGCGTGGCCGGGTCGCGGGTGCGGAACGGACCGCCGGATGCGGTGAGCACGATCTTGCGGACCCGGCGATCCCAGGTGGCGGGGTCCTCTGGCAGCGACTGGAACACCGCCGAATGCTCGCTGTCGATGGGCAGCAGCGTGGCACCGCCCGCCTGGACGGCCTGCATGAACAGGTCGCCGCCCACCACCAGGGCCTCTTTGTTGGCCAGCAGCAGCTTCTTGCCCGCGCGGGCCGCGGCCAGGCTGGGCGCCAGGCCGGCGGCGCCGACGATAGCGGCCATGACGGCGTCCACGGCCGGGTCGGCGCTCACGTCGCAGAGCGCTTGCTCACCCGCCAGCACCTGCACCGGCAAGCCCAGCGCCCTCACCCGTTCGGCGAGCTGTCGTGCGTGGGGCTCGCTCGCCATCACGGCGTAGGACGGGGCAAAGGCCTGGCACTGAGCGAGCATGGTCTCGACCTGCGTCGCCGCTGTCAGCGCGAACACGCGGTAGCGGTCCGGGTGGCGCGCGATCACGTCCAGCGTATTGGTGCCGATGGAACCGGTGGAACCCAGGACGGTGATGGACTGCAAGGAGGCGCTCATGGGATCAGAGAACAGCAAACATCATGGCCAGTGGCAGCACGGGCAACAGCGCGTCCACACGATCGAGCACGCCGCCGTGCCCCGGCAGCAGCTGACTGGAATCCTTCATGCCGACACTGCGTTTGACCAGCGACTCCACCAGGTCGCCGGCGACGCTCATGGCGGTCAAGCCCAACACGGCGGGCACCGCCACCATCGGGCCCAACGCCCACAGACGGGTGAACAGGCTGGGCTGGTCGGTGACACCCCGAGCGTCCAGCCAGAGCCAGCCAACCGCCAGCAGCAACACGCCGGCCATGCCACTGAACACGCCTTCCCAGCTCTTGCCGGGGCTGATGCTCGGCGCCAGCTTGCGCCGGCCGAAGGTCTTGCCACCGAAATAGGCCGCGATGTCGGCCATCCACACCAGCGTGAGCACCGACAGCAGAAAGCCCAGCCCGATCAGCCGGGCTTGCACCAGGGCCTGCCAGGCACAAGCCACCAGCACCAGACCGCCCCACAGGCGCAGCGGCGCGGGCCAGAGCCCCCAGCCCGGCACCCCACGGCGCAGCATCCAGAATGCCAAAGGCACCCACAGCACGCCAACGGCCAGCCACAAAGGTCGCAAGGTGTGGGCCAGGCCGCCTATCCACCACACCAGCGCCAGCACAACGCCCAGGCCCAGCCCCAAGGCCTTGGCGGTCAGCGGCGCACTGCCGTTCAGGCGGGCCCATTCCCAGCCTGCGGCCACGATGAGCCCCAGCGTGAGCAGTGCAAACGGTTCGATGGAGGGATAGAACAGGGCCGGCAACAGCAGCGCCAGCAGCACCAGTGCGGTGACGACGCGCTGCCTAAGCATGGGCCGCCCCGGAGGCGGATGCCACCTGTTCGGAGGTCTGGCCAAACCGGCGCTCGCGGCTGGCGTATTCGGTCAGGGCCACGTCCAGCGCCTGGGCATCAAAATCGGGCCACAAACAGGGTGTGAACACCAGCTCGGTATAAGCGCTCTGCCAGAGCAGGAAATTGCTGATGCGCATTTCGCCCCCTGTGCGGATGAGAAGGTCCGGATCACCCACATGGGCCAGTGCGGTGGTCTCGCTCAAGGCCGCTTCGGTGATTTCCCGTCCTTCGGCCACCAGACGGCGCGCGGCCTGGGCGATGTCCCAGCGCCCGCCGTAGTTGAAACACACATTGAGCACCAGCCGGCGGTTGTCGGCGGTCAGCGCTTCGGCCTGGGCCAGCGCTTTCTGCACGCGGGGCGACAGCGACGCGCGATCGCCCGGCAAGTACAGTTGAACGCCGCTCTGGTGCAGCTTGGGCACCTCGCGCGACAGCGCCACGGCCAGCAGCTCCATCAGGCCCGACACCTCGTCCACCGGACGGTTCCAGTTCTCGGACGAGAAAGCAAACACCGTGAGCACCTGGACACCGCGGTCGAGGCACGCCTGCACCGTGTTGCGCAGCGCGTTGACGCCCTGCTTGTGACCGGCCACGCGGGGCAGGAAGCGCTTTTTGGCCCACCGTCCGTTGCCGTCCATGACGATGGCGACGTGGCGCGGCAGACGATCAGCCGAAAGGGAGGAGGCAACAGCCATCGGGCAAGGCGGTGGTCACACCGCCATGATGTCCTGTTCTTTGGAACTCACCAGACGGTCCACTTCGGTGATCATGCGATCGGTCAGCTTCTGGATGTCGTCGGTCGAACGGCGCTCGTCGTCTTCCGAGGCCAGCTTGTCCTTGACCAGCTTCTTGACATGCTCGTTCGCATCTCGGCGCAGGTTGCGGATGGCGATCTTGGCCTGCTCGCCTTCGCCCCGAACCACCTTGGTCAGCTCCTTGCGGCGCTCTTCGGTCATGGGGGGCATGGGCACACGGATCAAATCGCCCTGACTGGCCGGGTTCAGGCCCAGATCGGACTCGCGGATGGCCTTTTCAATCTTGGCACCCATGCCTTTTTCCCACGGTGCGACACCGATGGTGCGCGAGTCCAGCAGGGTCAGGTTGGCCACCTGGGACAGCGGCACCATGGAGCCGTAGTAATCCACGTGCACCGTGTCCAGGATCTGCGGGTTGGGGCGACCGGTGCGCACCTTGGACAGGTGGCCCTTGAGCGCTTCCAGCGACTGGTTCATCTTGTGCTCGGCGTTCTGGCGAATCTCAGCAATGCTCATACGTCTTCCTCAATTGAACGGTGTGGCGCCCTTGCGCCGGTTCACACGTGGACCAGGGTGCCTTCGTCCCCGCCGAGCACCACGTTGCGCAACGCGCCCGGCTTGAAGATGGAGAACACCTTGACCGGCAGTTTCTGATCACGACACAGCGCAAACGCTGTGGCGTCCATCACCTGCAGGTTCTTGGCCATGGCTTCGTCAAAAGTCAGCGCGGTGTAGCGGGTGGCTTTGGGGTCCTTGTTCGGGTCGGCTGTGTACACACCGTCCACCTTGGTGGCCTTGAGCACCACCTCGGCGCCCACTTCCGCACCGCGCAAAGCTGCGGCGGTGTCGGTGGTGAAGAACGGGTTGCCGGTACCGGCAGAGAACACCACCACCTTGCCCTCCTCCAGGTACTGCAGCGCCTTGGGGCGCACATACGGCTCGACCACCTGGTCGATGGCGATGGCCGACATCACACGAGCGACCACACCGGTCTTGTCCAGCGCGTCGGCCAGCGCCAGCGAATTCATGACGGTGGCCAGCATGCCCATGTAGTCGGCGGTGGCGCGGTCCATGCCGACCGAACCACCCGCGACGCCGCGGAAAATGTTGCCGCCACCGATGACGATGGCCACCTCCACACCCAGGCGGGTGACCTCTGCAATCTCCGCCACCATGCGCTCGATGGTGGCGCGGTTGATGCCGAATGCATCGTCGCCCATCAGGGCCTCGCCCGACAGTTTCAGCAAAATCCGTTTATACGCTGGCATACGCTCATTCCTGCAAATCAAACAACTGAACCTCAACCGGTAAGTGTAGCGAGACACGACGGCCGCACCGGGCGGTGGCGCCTGGCGGTGTACGAAAAATCGACACCCCACATGACAACGGGCCTTGCGGCCCGTTGTTGCGATCGGCGAAAACCGGACGACCGATCAGGCGCCCTTGGCCGCGGCGACCTGGGCAGCCACTTCAGCGGCAAAGTCGTCGACCTTTTTCTCGATGCCTTCGCCCACCACGTACATGGTGAAGCCCTTGGCGGTGGTGTTGGACGCCTTGAGGTAGGCACCCACGGTCTGCTTGCCGTCGGCGGCTTTCACGAAGACCTGGTCAAACAGCGAAACTTCCTTGAGGTACTTCTGCACCGAGCCGTCCACCATCTTGGCCACGATATCGGCCGGCTTGCCGGACTCGGCTGCCTTGGCGGCGGCCACCGAGCGCTCGCGCTCGATCAGCTCGGCAGGCACATCGGCCGAGGTCATCGACACCGGCTTCATGGCGGCCACGTGCATGGCCACATCCTTGGCGGCGGTGGCATCGCCCTCGAATTCCACGACCACACCGATGCGCGTGCCGTGCAGATAGCTCACCAGTTGAGCGCCGTTGCTGTAATGCTTGAAGCGGCGGAAGCTCATGTTTTCACCGATCTTGCCAATCAGACCCTTGCGCACGTCTTCCAGCGTGGGGCCGAAGCTGTCCTGGCTGTAAGGCAGCGCACCCAGGGCTTCAACGTTGGCCGGGTTGTGCTCGGCCACCAGTTTGGCAGCGGCGTTGGCCAGGGCCAGGAAGCTGTCGTTCTTGGTGACGAAGTCGGTTTCGCAGTTCACTTCGATCAGGCCACCAGTGGTGCCATTGATGAAGCTGGCGACCACGCCTTCAGCGGTCACGCGGCTGGCAGCCTTGCCGGCCTTGGTGCCCAGCTTGACGCGCAGCAGTTCTTCAGCCTTGGCCATGTCGCCATCGGCTTCGGTCAGGGCTTTTTTGCACTCCATCATGGGAGCGTCGGTCTTGGCGCGCAGTTCGGCGACCATGCTTGCGGTAATTGCCATTTTTCAGTTCTCCGTTGGCTGCGCGCCCCACACAGGGCACGCGAACAGGTCAAAAGGGATGTTTGCTTGTGAAAAAGGGGCTACAGGAGCCCCTCTTTGCCATGTCAGCGAGGATCAGGCGGTGACTTCGACGAACTCGTCGCTGCCTTCGGCGGCCACGGCCTTGACCACGTCGTTCACGGCGTTGGAACGGCCTTCCAGGATGGCGTCGGCGATGCCACGGGCGTACAGCGCCACAGCGCGGGCCGAGTCGTCGTTACCGGGGATCACGTAGTCGATGCCCACGGGCGAGTGGTTGGTATCGACCACACCGACCAGCGGGATGCCCAGCTTCTGGGCTTCGGAAATGGCGATCTTGTGGAAGCCCACGTCGATCACAAAGATGGCGTCGGGCAGAGCGGTCATGTCCTGGATGCCGCCGATGTCCTTTTCCAGCTTTTCCATTTCACGAGCGAACATGAGCTGCTCTTTCTTGCTCATGCTTTCCAGGCCGGTTTCTTTCTGGGCCTGCATGTCCTTCAGACGCTTGATCGAGGTCTTGACCGTCTTGAAGTTGGTCAGCATGCCGCCGAGCCAACGCTGGTCCACGAAGGGAACGCCTGCGCGACGGGCTTCCTGGGCGACGATGTCACGCGAGGTGCGCTTGGTGCCGACCATCAGGATGGTGCCGCGGTTGGCGGACAGCTGCTTCACGAATTTGGCAGCCTCTTCGAACATCGGCAACGTCTTTTCGAGGTTGACGATGTGGATCTTGTTGCGGTGACCGAAGATGAACGGAGCCATCTTGGGGTTCCAGAAGCGGGTTTGGTGACCGAAGTGGACACCGGCTTCCAGCATTTCGCGCATGGAGATAGACATGGGATTTCTTTCCAGAGGTTGGGTCTAAAATCCGGCCCCGATTGCTCTGAGCAGCGCCCGCTGACGGGTCGGTCTGTTCAAGAGCAACACCTGGTTGAGCCGGTTTGCGATTGCACTTCACCGATGACCGACCGGAACCATTCCAGTCCATACTCAGCAAAGCCTGTCGATTATAGCAGGCAGCCCAAAGCCGGCCCTCACCCACTTCTGCCCGCCACCCCATTGCCGGTGGCGCGCCCTCTTCGTTGTCGAGTTTCATGCGCCGCCACCCGAATCTGTATTGCCACACACCAGCCCGTCACACACCCAGGGCTGCAGGATGAAGATCGCCGTCATCGGGGCGGGTGTGATCGGCGTCACCACCGCTTATGAACTGACGCTGGACGGACACGAAGTGAGTGTCTTCGACCGACATGGCACGGCCGGTGAAGGTGCGAGTTTCGCCAACGGCAGCCTGATGGTGCCGGGCTGGCCATCGTCGCTGGGTCAAGAGGCCCGCTGGCCTTCGCTCCTGGCGCCGGGCGGCTCGCTCCCGGGCGCATTGCGCCTGGGCTCATGGCCCGGACCGGGCACCTGGGGCTGGCTGTGGCGCCGCCAGAGGGCCCTGCGCAGCGCCGAGCACCAGCCCCGACAAGCGGCCCTGTTCCAGCTGGCACGGTACAGCCAGGAACGCCTGGCGGCCATCACCGACGAGCACCAGCTGCGCCTGGACAGCAGCCAGGGTGTGCTGCTGCTCTGGCGCCAAGAACGCGACGCCACACAGGCGCGCGCCGCACTGGCGACCATGCGCGAATGGGGCGCCGTGGCGCGCGAAGTCGATGCCGCCCAGGCGAGACTGATCGAACCCGCACTCAACGCGGAAACCAGCCTGCATGGGGCGCTGGAGCTGCCCGCCGCACAAAGCACGAACACCCGCCAGTTCACGCTGTTGCTGAAAAACCTGGCCCAGCAGCGCGGCTGCCGTTTCGAGTTCGGCCGTGCGGTGGTGCAACTGCGCATGGCAGGCCAGGGTGTGCAGGTCGTCTGCGACGGGTCGGCTGACGCACAGGCATTCGACCACGCCGTGGTGTGCACTGGCGCCGCCAGCGACGCCCTGCTGAGGCCGCTGGGGCTCCAGTTGCCGCTGCAGCCGGTGTACGGCCACAGTGTCAGCGCAGCGATCCGCGAACCACTGGATGCGCCGCTGTCGGCCGTGATCGATGCCCGCCACCAGGTGTCCGTCACCCGCCTGGGCCAGCGCGTGCGCGTCGCCGGCGGTCGGTCGCTGGGTGGCTCGCCCACCCAGCATTCCAAACGCGAACTGGAGCGCCTGTACCGGGTCCTGATGGACTGGTTCCCGGGCGCTGCACGGCTGGGCGGTCCCAGGGGGAGCGTGCAGGAATGGCGTGGTGTCCAGGCGTGCCTGCCCGACGGTGCCCCGATGTTGGGGGCCAGCCCGGTGCAACGCGTCTGGCTGAACCTGGGCCACTGCAGCAGCGGTTGGTCCATGGCCTGCGGCAGTGCGCGCGCCCTGGCCGACCAGTTGCAAGGACGCAGTCCGGCACTGGACATCGCGCCGTTTGCGCCTGCGCGCTGGCTGCGCTAACGCAGATCCGCGCGAGCGCAACACCGCAACATGAGCGTGGTGAAATGCGGCCACCCGAGCCCGTTTCCTGGAACGCCATGCGATGCATAGACCACCCGTTTGATGAAGCCCTCTACGGTGCGCTGGCCACACGCACCATTGAACGGGCTGCCTCCGCCCAGCTGCCGGCTCACACCCTTATGGCGCGGGCCGGGCTGTCGGTTGCTCAACTGGCGCAAGCCCTGGCACCGCACGCCCGCTGCATCTGGGTCGCTTGCGGGCCTGGCAACAACGGCGGCGACGGCCTGGTGGCGGCCACGCACCTGCTGCACCGGGCACGCACGGCGGGCCGCGGACTGGACGTCGTGGTCACGCTCTGCGCAGACCCAGCCCGCCTGCCCCCTGACGCGACCCATGCGCTGACCCAGGCACAAGCCGCCGGCGTGCGCGTGGCCAGCGCCCCGCCTGATACGTGCGACCTGGTGATCGACGCCCTGCTGGGCATCGGCCAGCTGCGCACGCCCACCGGTCCCATGGCCGAGCAACTGGCTCGCCTGCAGAGCAGCACAGCGCCCGTGTTGTGCGTCGACCTGCCCTCCGGGCTGGATGCCGACAGCGGCCAGCACCTGCTGGGGACACGCCAACAGACCCTGCCCGGCCCCCGGCATACCTTGGCCCTGCTGACCCTGAAACCCGGCCTGTTCACCGCCGATGGCCGCGACCAGGCCGGCACCGTCTGGTTCGACGATCTGGGTGTGTGCGCACCGCCCGACGTGCCCGCCAGCGCCGTCCTGTACGGCTCAACCCAGGCGACGGGACGCCCACACGCGGCCCATAAAGGCAGCCAGGGCGAGGTGGTGGTGATCGGCGGGCAGCACATCTCGGTCAACGGTGCTGGGATGACCGGGGCGGCCGTGCTGGCCGCACGCGCGGCCCTGCACGCGGGCGCGGGAAGGGTGTACCTGTGCACGCTGGGCGCGGAAGACGCCGCTGGATCGCCCGCCTGGGACCCCGTCAGCCCGGAACTCATGTTTCGCCAGTGGCCCGCCCTGCGTGGCAGCACAGTTCTGGAACACGCCGCCGTGGTCTGCGGATGCGGCGGGGGGCAAGCGATCGCGGCGGTGCTGACGGACACGCTGCAGCGCGCGCGCCACCTGGTGCTGGACGCCGACGCCCTGAACTCGATCGCCGCGGACCCCGTCCTGCAGGATGCACTGCGCCAACGCTGCGTCCGGGGTCAGACCACCGCGCTCACGCCGCATCCGCTGGAGGCCGCACGTCTGCTCGGAACCTCCACCACCACCGTGATGTCGGATCGCATCAACGCTGCGCGCACGCTGAGCGAGCGGTTCGGCTGCGTCTGCGTGCTCAAGGGTTCGGGCACCGTGGTCTGCGCCCCGGGGGAGACACCCCGCATCAACGCCAGCGGTAACGCGGCGCTCGCCACGGCAGGCACGGGGGACGTGTTGGCAGGGCTCATCGGCGCGGCCCTGGCCGGGCCCGACGCGGGTTCTTCGGTGTTGCTGCGCGTGGCCAGCGCGGTGCACCACCACGGCTGGCTGGCCGATCGCTGGGTGGCGCGAGCAACCTCGGGAGACTCTGGCACCACCCTCACAGCCGATACGCTCGCCCGCGGGCCAGGCTGCGCACCCTGAATCAGCCCAGGACGATCAGCCCGATCTGCAGCAAGATCACCAGCACCAGCACCGACAGGTCCACCCCCCCCACCAGCGGCACCACGCGCCGCACCGGCCGCAGCACGGGCGCGCACAGCCGGTCCAGCGTACCGAGCACGGGCGACTGGGGTTGTACCCAAGAGAGGATGGCGTAGCTCAACAACAGGATCATCCAGCCCTGCAGCAACACCCGCAACAGGATGCGGATCGCTCGCTCCACCAACGCCAGTCCTGGTGAGCTGGGTATGTTGGCGAACAGACTCACCAGGCCGATCGACAGCGCGCCATAGGCAAGCGCCAACAGCACCGCCGACACCAGACTGCCCCAGTCCACAC
>NZ_JBPCSJ010000430.1:0-4133 GCF_051007235.1 Hydrogenophaga sp.
CAGCGGCACGCCCAGCTCGGTGCGCACCTTGTTCTCGATCTCGACGCGCAACTCGGGGTTCTCTTTGAGGAACTCGCGCGCGTTGTCGCGGCCCTGGCCGATCTTCTCGCCGTTGTAGGCGTACCAGGCGCCGGACTTCTCGATCACGCGGTTGAGCACGCCCAGGTCAAGGATTTCACCTTCGCGGCTGATGCCTTCACCGAACAGGATGTCGAACTCGGCCGTCTTGAACGGCGGCGAGACCTTGTTCTTGACGACCTTGACCTTGGTTTCGTTGCCGATCGCGTCTTCGCCCTTCTTGATGGTGCCGGTGCGGCGGATGTCCAGGCGGACCGAGGCGTAGAACTTGAGCGCATTGCCGCCGGTGGTGGTTTCGGGGCTGCCGAACATCACGCCGATCTTCATGCGGATCTGGTTGATGAAGATGACCGTGCAGTTGGTTTTCTTGATGGTGGCGGTGAGCTTGCGCAGGGCCTGGCTCATCAGGCGGGCCTGCAGACCGGGCAACGAATCGCCCATCTCGCCTTCGATTTCGGCCTTGGGCGTGAGCGCCGCGACCGAGTCCACCACCACCAGGTCGACCGCGCCAGAGCGCACCAGCGAGTCCACGATCTCCAGCGCCTGTTCTCCGGTGTCGGGCTGGCTGATCAGCAGCTCCTGCAGGTTCACGCCCAGCTTCTGCGCATAAGCGGTGTCCAGCGCGTGTTCGGCGTCGACAAAGGCACAGGTACCGGCCAGGCGCTGCATTTCGGCGATGACCTGCAGGGTCAGCGTGGTCTTACCCGACGATTCCGGGCCGTAGATCTCGATCACCCGGCCGCGCGGCAGGCCGCCCACGCCCAGCGCGATGTCCAGCCCCAGCGAGCCGGTGGAGACGACCTGGATGTCCTCGATCACCTCGCCTTCGCCCAGCCGCATGATGGTGCCCTTGCCGAACTGCTTTTCGATCTGGGCCAGCGCGGCCTGCAAAGCCTTGGCTTTTTCGCTGTTGAGGGGGTTGTTCTTGACGGCGCTTTCCATGTGCAGTGCTCCTGTGGGTGTGAGTGGGTACTGGCTTTCAGACTGTGGGTTTGCGTACAGGCTGGATGCTTGAACAGGAGTTTATCGGCGAATACCCATCCAACAAGTCGTTTTATGGTCAGTTTGCCTTACCATTTCGGCGTGTCTGAAACACCTGCCCCATCCATCACCGACGACCGCTGGCGCGCCACCCACCTGGGCCGGCTGATGGGCCTGGCGCTGCGGCGGTTTGACGAACGCGTGCTGCACCTGATGGCACACCACCCGCAAGTGCCGCTGGCCCTGTCCCACCTGGCGGCACGCGACCAGGTCGGTGCGGCGCACATCCACATCACACGCCACCTGGCCCTGCAAGGCTCGCGCCTGACCGAACTGGCCGCCAGCGCAGGCATGAGCAAGCAGGCCATGGGCGACCTGGTGGCGCAATGCGAGGCCTGGGACCTGGTGCGGCGCGAGCCCGACCCGCTGGATGCTCGCGCGCGTCGTATCGTCTTCACCGCCACCGGCCTGCTGTGGCTGCAGGCCTTCCGCCAGGCCGTGGCCCAGGCCGAGGCCGAGTTCCGCGCGCAGGTGGGCAGCGACGTGGCCACCGTGGTCGCGCTGGGGCTGGAGGCCTACGGCGGATGAGCGCTGGCGGGGCCTGCGAGCGGGGGTTTCCCCCTGCGGCCAGCCCGCCAGAAGCGGTGGCCGGCGCCCTAAAATGAAACGCAGGTGCGCTCAGGCGCGCGCGCCATGCCAACCGCCACCCAGCCCCCAGAACACCGGCCCGACCGGCCGCCGAGGAGACACCCCATGCGCATCCTGATCGCCGAAGACGACCAAGTGCTGGCCGACGGCTTGCTGCGCAGCCTGCGCGCCGCCGGCGCCGCCGTGGACCACGTGGCCAGCGGCAGCGAGGCCGATGCCGCGCTGATGACCAACAACGAATTCGACCTGCTCATCCTCGACCTGGGCCTGCCCAAGATGCATGGGCTGGAGGTGCTCAAGCGGCTGCGCTCGCGCGGCTCCACGCTGCCGGTGCTGATCCTCACCGCCGCCGACAGCGTGGAAGAGCGCGTCAAGGGCCTGGACTATGGCGCCGACGACTACATGGCCAAGCCCTTCAGCCTGCAGGAACTCGAAGCGCGCGTGCGCGCCCTCACGCGCCGCGGCATGGGCGGCGCCACGTCCACCATCAAGCACGGCCCGCTGGTGTACGACCAGGCGGGACGCGTGGCCACCATCGACGGCAAGATGGTCGAACTCTCGGCGCGCGAACTGGGTTTGCTCGAAGTGCTGCTGCAGCGCGCCGGCCGCCTGGTGAGCAAGGACCAGCTGGTCGAGCGCCTGTGCGAGTGGGGCGAAGAGGTGAGCAACAACGCCATCGAGGTCTACATCCACCGCCTGCGCAAGAAGATCGAGAAGGGCCCGATCCGCATCGCCACCGTGCGCGGCCTGGGCTACTGCCTGGAGAAGATCTGACACCCCCCTGCGCCGCTCCGCGTCTTCCCCCCTCACGTTCCGGAGGGGGGACGCAGCCTGTGGCCCGGCGAAGCCGGTTCCACGGCTGCCCTCGACCCGACACTGCCACCTGAGCCGTGTTGGACCACCGCCATGGCTGAAGACAAACACGACCACGAGCGCATGTCTTTCGGGCTGTTCCAGCGGGAACAGCGCAGCCTGTTCGGCGAGATCCTGGACTGGATGCTCACGCCGCTGCTGCTGTTGTGGCCGCTGTCGCTGGCGCTGACCTGGTTCGTGGCGCAGGGCATCGCCACCAAACCGTTCGACCGCGCGCTCGAATTCAACCTGCAGGCGCTCACCCAGTTCGTGGTGGCCAAGGACAAGCGGGTGAGCTTCAACCTCACGCCGCAGGCGCGCGATCTGCTGCGCGCCGACGACAGCGACCTCGTCTACTACCAGGTGCTGGGCGTGCGCGGCGAGCTCATCAGTGGCGAAGGCGACTTCCCCCTGCCGCGTGAGAGCGAAACACCCGAACCCGGACAGGTCAAGCTGCGCGACGACGTGGTGCGCGGCGACGAGGTGCGCGTGGCCTACGTCTGGCTGCAGCGCGACACCGAACCCCGGCGCCTGGTGCTGATGCAGGTGGCCGAGACCAAGGGCAAGCGCTCGACGCTGGCGACCGAAATCATCAAGGGCGTGATGGTGCCGCAATTCGTCATCCTGCCCCTGGCCGTGCTGCTGGTGTGGATGGCGCTGGTGCGCGGCATCCGCCCGCTCAACGACCTGGAGCAGAAGATCCGCGCGCGCAAGCCCGACGACCTCAGCCCGATCGAAGAGTCCTACATCCCGCAGGAAGTGGCGCCCCTGGTGTCGTCGATCAACGACCTGCTGACGCGGCTGAAAACCTCGCTGTCCACGCAAAAGCGCTTCCTGGCCGACGCCGCGCACCAGCTCAAGACACCGCTGGCCGGGCTGCGCATGCAGGCCGAGCTGGCGCAGCGCGAGCACAACCCGCAGGAGATCCGCAGTTCGCTGCAGCAGATTGCCCACGCCAGCACGCGCGCCACCCACACCGTCAACCAGCTGCTGGCGCTGGCCCGCGCCGAAACCACCGGCCGCGCGCTGCCCAGCGCCCGCATCGACCTGGCCCGGCTGGTCATGGGCGTGGTGCGCGACTCCGTGCCGCGCGCGCTGGAACACGGCGTCGATCTCGGCTACGAAGGGCCCGAACAGCTGCCCGACGACTGCCTGATGGACGGCAACCCCACCCTGTTGCAGGAGATGACCCGCAACCTGGTGGACAACGCGATCAACTACACCGGACGCGGTGGCGTGGTCACGGCCCACGTGCTGTTCGACCGCTTCAGCGGCGTGCAGATCCTGCAGGTGGAAGACAACGGCCCCGGCATCCCCGAGAACGAGCGCGAGCTGGTGCTGCAACCCTTCTACCGCGCGCTGGGCACCAACGTCGACGGTTCGGGTCTGGGCCTGGCCATCGTGCACGAGATCGCGCAACAGCATGGCGCGGCGGTGTTGATGGAAGACGCCCACCCCGACACCTCCCCGCGCGGCCTGCGGGTGTCGATCCGGTTCGCGCCGCGCAAATCTGCGGGTGAATAAAAGGACCCCCACGCTCCGCCGCTGCGCGGGTCGCTGCCCCCCAGGGGGGC
>NZ_JBPCSJ010000431.1:0-14433 GCF_051007235.1 Hydrogenophaga sp.
GGCGCACACTGTCTTCGGCGGGCGTGGTGATGGCTTCGTCAAAGGCGTTGGTGTGCAGCGAGTTGCAGTTGTCGTAAATGGCAATCAGCGCCTGCAGCGTGGTGCGGATGTCGTTGAACTGGATTTCCTGCGCGTGCAGGCTGCGGCCGCTGGTCTGGTTGTGGTACTTGAGCTTCTGGCTGCGCTCGTTCGCGCCATACTTGCTGCGCATCGCCACCGCCCAGATGCGCCGCGCCACGCGACCCATCACCGTGTACTCCGGGTCCATGCCGTTGCTGAAGAAGAACGACAGGTTGGGCGCGAAGTCGTCGACGTGCATGCCGCGCGCGAGGTAGGCCTCCACGAAGGTGAAGCCGTTGGACAGCGTGAAGGCCAGCTGGCTGATCGGGTTGGCGCCGGCCTCGGCGATGTGGTAACCCGAGATCGACACCGAGTAGAAATTGCGTACGTCGTGGTGCACGAAGTACTCGGCGATGTCGCCCATCACCTTCAGGCTGAACTCGGTGGAGAAGATGCAGGTGTTCTGGCCCTGGTCCTCTTTCAGGATGTCGGCCTGCACCGTGCCGCGCACATTGGCCAGCACCCACTCGCGGATCTTGGCGGCTTCGGTGTCGGTCGGCTCGCGGCCGTTCTCGGCCTTGAACTTCTCCAGGTTCTGGTCGATGGCGGTGTTCATGAACATCGCCAGGATGGACGGTGCCGGGCCGTTGATGGTCATCGACACGCTGGTGGTCGGGTTGCACAGGTCAAAGCCCGAATACAGCACCTTCATGTCGTCCAGCGTCGCCACGTTCACGCCGCTGTTGCCCACCTTGCCGTAGATGTCCGGGCGCAGATCGGGGTCGTTGCCGTAGAGCGTGACCGAGTCGAACGCGGTGGACAGGCGCTTGGCGGGTAAGCCCTCGCTGACCAGTTTGAAGCGGCGGTTGGTGCGGAAGGGGTCGCCTTCGCCGGCGAACATGCGGGTCGGGTCTTCACCCTCGCGCTTGAAGGCGAAGGTGCCCGAGGTATAGGGGAAGCTGCCCGGCACGTTGTCCAGCATCAGCCACTTGAGGATCTCGCCGTGGTCTTCGTACTGGGGCAGCGCGACCTTGCGGATGGTGGTGCCCGAAAGGCTCTTGGTGGTCAGCGCGGTGCGGATTTCCTTGTCGCGGATCTTCACCACGTACTCGTCGCCCGCGTAGGCCTTCTGCATGTCGGGCCACTGGGCCAGCAGCTTGCGGGCGGCCGGGTCCTGCGTCAGTTCGCGTGCCTGCGCCAGGTCGATGGCGGCCTCGGACGCCTTGGGTCGGTCCGGCTTGCCGACGGCGAGCATGGCGGCGGCGGCGCGCAGTTGCTGGATTTCGCGCGCCAGTTTGGCCTGTTCGCGCGCCCGCTTCTTGTAGCCACGCACCGTGTCCGAAATTTCGGCCAGGTAGCGGGTGCGGGCGGGCGGCACGATGGGCGTCTGGTTCGTGCTGTGGCGCACGTTCACCAGCGGCAGGCGGCCGTCGGACAGCTTCAGGCCCTTCTCGATCAGCCGCGCCTTGAGCGCCTGGTACAGCGCGGTCACGCCGTCGTCGTTGAAGCGTGCGGCCATGGTGCCGAACACCGGCATCTGGTCGGGCATGACGGTGAAGGCCTCGCGGTTGCGCTGCACCTGCTTGGCCACGTCGCGCAGCGCGTCGGCCGCGCCCTTGCGGTCGAACTTGTTGATCGCCACGAACTCGGCGAAGTCCAGCATGTCGATCTTTTCCAGCTGGCTGGCCGCGCCGAACTCGGGCGTCATCACGTACATCGGGATGTCCACGTGCGGCACGATGGCCGCGTCGCCCTGGCCGATGCCCGAGGTCTCGACCACGATCAGGTCGAAGCCCGCCACCTTGCAGGCCGCCACCACGTCGGGCAGGGCGGCGCTGATCTCGCTGCTGGTGTCGCGCGTGGCCAGGCTGCGCATGTAGATGCGTTGGCCTTTCTGCCAGGGGGTGATCGCGTTCATGCGGATGCGATCGCCCAGCAGGGCGCCGCCGCTCTTGCGACGGCTGGGGTCGATGCTGATGACGGCCACGCGCAGGCTGTCGTCCTGGTCCAGGCGGATGCGGCGGATCAGTTCGTCGGTGAGACTGGACTTGCCGGCGCCGCCGGTGCCGGTGATGCCCAGCACGGGCACGGTCTTGCCGGCCGCGGCCGCACGCACGGCGTCGACCATCGCGGCGTCGGCCTTGCCGTTTTCCAGCGCCGTGATCAGCTGCGCCAGGGCGCGCCAGTTCAGTTCGCTGTGGCCCTGGATGGCGTCCAGCGCCTTGGGGGCGTAGGCGCTGATGTCGCGGTCGCAGCGCATCACCATCTCGCCGATCATTCCCTGCAGGCCCATGCGCTGCCCGTCTTCGGGGCTGTAGATGCGGCCGACGCCGTAGGCGTGCAGCTCGCGGATTTCGGCCGGCACGATCACGCCGCCGCCACCGCCGAACACCTGGATGTGCTCACCGCCGCGCTGCTTGAGCAGATCGACCATGTACTTGAAGTACTCGACGTGACCACCCTGGTACGAGCTGATGGCGATGCCCTGCACGTCTTCCTGCAGCGCGGCGGTCACCACGTCGTCCACCGAGCGGTTGTGGCCCAGGTGGATCACCTCGGCGCCCATGCCCTGCAGGATGCGCCGCATGATGTTGATGGCGGCGTCGTGGCCGTCGAACAGGCTGGCGGCGGTGACGAAGCGCACCTTGTTCGTGGGACGGTAGTTGGCCAGGGCCTTGAAGTCGGCGGACAGGTCGGTCATGGTTGTCTCTCTCGGTATCGGTCGGGGAATTTTTATGCGACGCGCAGGCCCTTGAGGGCCGGGTCTTCAGGGGGGAATCGCAGGTCCAGCGCCTTCAGCGTGTCGCGCACGATGGTCGCGATCATCAGGTTGCGGTGGGTCTTGGAGTTGGCGGGCACCACGGTCCAGGGGGCCCACTCGGTTCTGGTGGCTTCGAGCAGGTCTTCGTAGGCCTTCTGGTAGTCGGCCCATTGCTGGCGGACGTCCAGGTCGCCCAGGCTGAACTTCCAGTGCTTGGTGACGTCGTCCACCCGCTCCTGCAGGCGCTCGCGCTGCTCGTCGAAGCCGATGTGCAGCATGAACTTGAGCACCACGGTGCCGGTTTCGGCCAGCAGGCGCTCGAAGTCGTTGATGTGCTGGTAGCGCTGTTTTGTCTGCGCCGGGGTGATCCAGCCGTTGACCACCGGCACCAGCACGTCTTCGTAGTGGCTGCGGTTGAACACGGTGATGTGGCCAGCGGCCGGCACCTGCTGGTGGATGCGCCACAGATAGTCGTGGGCCCGCTCGGGTTCGGTGGGGGCCTTCCAGCCCACGGTGTGCACGCCCAGCGGGCTGGTCTGGCCGAAAACGCCGCGGATGGTGCCGTCCTTGCCCGAGGTGTCGGTGCCCTGCAGCACCACCAGCAGCTTGTAGCGGCCATCGGCGTAGAACAGGTTCTGCAGTTCGTCGATCTCGCGTGCCAGGGCCAGCACGCGGGCCTGGTCTTCCGTCTTGCTGCCCTGCGAAAACGGCTTGACGCCGGGATCGAGTTGGGCCAGTGTCACACGCGCGGGGGCTGCCCCACGGTCGTGGGCCGGCGCGATGCGCCAGCCGTGCGCACGTGCGCCAGGGCTGGCGGCCAGTGTGGCCGCCGGGAAGGGCAGGCTGGCGTCGATCGCGCGGTGCATGGCGTGTCTCCGGACGGTGGGAACGTCAATGCTGCCGCAGGGTGCTGAATTGACGTTTACGTAAACGTCAATATTAACCCGTTTCGGCAAAAAAGTGGGGCGCCAAAGCGCCCCTGGGTGGTGGCGGGGCGTGCCCGCCCCGTGCCCGCAGCCGGTTACTTGTAGAGCACCTCGGGCAGCCACAGACCGATGGCCGGGAACAGGTACAGCAGCACGATGGCCAGCACCTGGATGCCCATGAAGGGCAGCATGCCGGCAAAGATTTGGTTGAGCGTGACGTGCTTGGGGGCCACGCCTTTCAGGTAGAACGCGCTCATGGCCACCGGCGGGCTCAGGAACGCCGTCTGCAGGTTCAGCGCCACCAGCAGACCGAAGAACAGCGGGTCGACCCCGAAGTTGTCCAGCAGCGGGATGAAGATGGGCATGAAGATGACGATGATCTCGGTCCATTCCAGCGGCCAGCCCAGGATGAAGATGATCACCTGGCTCAGGATCAGGAACTCGGTCTTGGTGAGGTTCATGCCCAGCACCCATTCCTCCACCAGTTGCTGCCCGCCCAGCAGCGCAAACGCGGCCGAGAAGATGGCCGAGCCTACGAACAGCCAGCAGACCATCGCGCTGGTCTTGGCGGTCAGGAACACGCTTTCTTTGACCACGTTGAAGGTGAGCTGCCGGTAGGCGATGGCCAGCAGGAAGCCGCCCAGCGCACCCACGGCCGCCGCTTCGGTGGGCGTGGTCAGGCCGAACACGATCGAGCCCAGCACCGCCAGGATCAGCACCAGCAGCGGGAAGAAGCTGGAGAGCAGCATCTTGAAGATCTCCAGCCGCGCGTAGCTCAGGATGCCGTAGAACACCACGAGCGCGAGCGCGCCGACGCCCAGACCGATCCAGTAGCCCTGCGGCGCCGGCTGGGTGGTGGCCGGCGCGCCGCCTGACGCCGATGCCGGTGCCGGTGCCGGTGCCGGTGCCGTTGCCGATTCGGCGCCGGGTGGCAGCGCCACGCTGTCCGCGGGTGGCTGGGGTCGGTCGGCTTCGGCACCCGGCGGCAGTGCGACGGCGTCGCTGGCCGCACCGGGTGGCTCGGCCACCGCGTCGCCGGCGCCCGCGGGCTCGCTCAGGCCGCCGCTGTCGCTGGGCGGTTCGCTCAGGCCGCCGGATTCGGCGCCGGGCTCGGCCAGACCGCCCGCCTCGGCGCCCGGTTCCGCCAGACCGCCCGCGGCGGGTTCAGCGCCCGCCCCCATGGGCTGCAGTTCCTCGTAGGTATCGACCACGGTGACGCGGGTGGCGCTCTGGTAGCTGAGCAAGGCCACCGCGGCAAACAGCACGGCGGGCAGCAAGGCAATGCCCAGCTGACGCAGCATGTAGCCGGTGGACACGCCGTGGTTGTTCGCCCCCTTGAGGGCTTTGACCAGGCCGCCCACGGCCCAGGCGCTGCCGGTGGCGCCCATGCGCACAAGCTGCGCCGGCAGCGGCACGATGCGCTTTTCGGCGCTCAGCGGCGGGGCCCAGTTGGGTTTGACCTTCGCGACCACGATCACGTACACGATGTACAGGCCGGCCAGCATGATCCCGGGGAAGAACGCGCCCGCGTACAGCTTGACGACCGACACGCCCGCGGTGGCGCCGTACACGATCAGCAACACGGACGGCGGGATCAGGATGCCCAGGCAACCGCCGGCGGTGATGGCGCCGGCCGTGAGCCGCACGTCGTAGCCCGCGCGCAGCATCTGCGGCATGGCCAGCAGGCCCATGAGCGTGACCACCGCGCCCACGATGCCGGTGGCGGTGGCGAAGATCGCGCAGGTCACCAGCGTGGCCACCGCGAGCGAGCCCGGCACGCGGGCCAGGGCCAGGTGCAGGCTGTGGAACAGCTTCTCGATCAGGTTGGCGCGCTCGACCAGGTAGCCCATGAACACGAACAGCGGGATCGAGATGAGCACGTCGTTGCTCATGACCGAAAACGCCCGCTGCACCATCAGGTCCAGGGTTTGTTTGATCGCCCCGGCCGAGGTCTGGTCGCCCGAGTGGTAGGCAAAAAACGCGAACAGCATGCCCATGCCCATGAGGGTGAAGGCGGTGGGAAAGCCCAGCATGATGGCCACCACCACCAGCGAGAGCATGAGCAGGCCATAGTGGCCGTTGGTCATGGTCGGGGCGCTGATCACCATGGTCAGCACGCCCAGCAGGATGAGCGCCATCAGCCCAAAGCCGAACCAGAGTTCTTTGCGGATCATCATGGCTGTGCGCCTTTCTGTTGTTGCACCACCAGGCGGTCCAGGCTGTCGATGTCGCTGTCCTTCACGTGGACCATTTCCTTGAGCTTGTCGACGTCGACCTCTTCCACGTCGTCTTCACGCGCGGGCCAGGCCCCGGTTTTCAGGCAGATCACGCAGCGCACGATTTCCACCAGGCCCTGCAGCAGCAGCATGGCGCCGGCGATCGGCACCACGAACTTGAACGGGTAGACCGGCAGCGGGTCGGCGTTGAAGGTCTGTTCGCGGATGGCCAGCGAGTCGTTCGCGAAGGTCCAGCCGGCCCAGGTCAGCGCCACGATGCCGGGCAGGAAAAACACGATGTACAGCGTCAGGTCGACGCCGGCCTGCGTGCGGGGCTTGAAGAAGCCGTACAGCACGTCGCCGCGCACATGGCCGTTCTTGGCCAGCGTGTAGGCACCGGCCGACATGAAGAGCAGGCCGTACATCATGATCTGCGCGTCCAGCACCCAGGCGTGGGGCTTGTTGAGCACGTAGCGGGAGAACACCTCCCAGCTGATCAGCAGGGTCAGGCCGACCACCGACCAGGCGCAGGCTTTGCCCAGCCAGGTCGACAGCCGGTCCACCGTCATCAAGAGTTTTTGCATGGCTTTCCTCAAATGAAAAGGGGCGCCCGTGGGCGCCCCGCGGGCACAGTGGGGCGGATCAACCCTTCTTGGCGCCCTTGCCGAAGTAGTGGTTGTAGGCCATCTTGAAATCGACCATGTAGTCGTTCTGCCACTGACCGGCGCGTTGCGCGAAGGCGCGCTGGCTGTCGAGCACCTTCTTGAACAGCGGGTTCTCGCCGCCCTTCTTGGCGATGATCTTGTCCCACGCCGCCAGCTGCGCGCGCAGGATGGCATCGGGTGTCTTGTAGAACTTCACGCCCTGCTTCTTGAGCTCGATGTAGTCCTCCGAATTGCGCTGGATGGCCTTCCAGCTCATGTCGGCGCTGGCGGCCTGCACCGCGTAGTCGATGATGGACTTCAGCTCGGCCGGCAGCGCTGCGAGCTTGGCTTTGTTGAAGAGGATTTCGAATTGCTCGCCGCTCTGGTGGAAGCTCTGCAGCATGCAGTTCTTGGCCACGTCGGGGAAGCCCAGCAGGCGGTCGGACGAGGCGTTGTTGAACTCGGCGCCGTCGATCAGGCCGCGGTCCAGTGCCGGCACGATCTCGCCACCGGGCAGCGGGTTCACCGCGGCGCCCATGTCGGTGTACATGTCCACCGCCAGGCCCACGGTGCGGAACTTCACACCCTTCATGTCTTCGGCCTTGGCGATCGGCTTCTTGAACCAGCCAAACGGTTGCGAGGGCATGGGGCCGTAGAGGTACGACACCACATCCAGGTTCAGGCTCTTGTAGATCTCTTCCAGCAGCGCCTTGCCGCCGCCGTAGTTGTGCCAGGCCAGCACCATGTTCGGGTCCATGCCGAACGCCGGGCCCGAGCCCCACAGCGCCAGGGCGGAGTTTTTGCCGTAGTGGTACGCCACCACACCGTGACCGCCATCCAGCGTGCCTTTGGCCACCGCTTCGAGCAACTGGAAGGCCGGGACCACGGCGCCGGAGGGCAGCACTTCGATCTTCAGCCGGCCACTGGCCATGTCGTTCACCTTTTTGGCGAAGTCGTTGGCGTACTCGTGGAAGATGTCTTTGGCCGGCCAGGTGCTCTGGAAGCGCAGCGTGGCGGTCTGGGCCGACGCGATCATCGGCGCCGACATGGCACCAGCGGCCACGGCGGCGCCTTTGAGCATGTTGCGGCGCGAGGTGGCGGTCTTCTTTTCTGACATGGGTTGTCTCCGTCTGTGGGTGGAAGGGCGGCCCATGATGTGCAGCAATGCCGCGGATACGGTGCAGGGTTTCCACCAGCCCGCTGTCGTTCGCGCGACCGCCTGTGACGACAAATCAAGGACTTGGCGTCTGCGGCATGTTGAAGATTTTTCACAGCCTGTGTGAAATGGGCCTCGGCCGGTGCGGCGGGCCCGTTTCCAGGCGGTGGCGTGCCTCCTACAATTTGCGCCTTTGTCCCGTCCCTGGAGCCTCGATGACCACCGTCCACGACCCCGAACGCAAACGCGCGCTCGTGCTGCGCCTCAAACGAGTCGAGGGTCAGTTGCGGGGCATCCAGAAGCTGATCGAGACCGATGCGGACTGCGAAAAGGTGGCCCAGCAGCTGGCCGCGGCGCGCAAGGCGCTGGACAAGACCTTCTTCACCATGGTGGGCTGTGTCATTGCCCAGGGCGACGTGCCGGCCGACGACGTGGCCGACATGCTTGCGCGTTTTTCCTGACCGCTTGGGGGACACCCGCGATGCAACCGATCCAGCTGTTCGACCCCGCCTCCAGCACCTACACCTATGTGCTGTTCGACGTGAACACGCGCGAGGCGCTGATCATCGACCCGGTGGACGAGCAGATCGAGCGCGACCTGGCCACGCTGCGCGAATACGGTCTGCGGCTGGTGTGGGCGGTAGAAACCCATGCCCACGCCGACCACATCACCAGTGCCGGCAAGCTGGCCGAGCTGGCCGGCGCCCGCACGGCGGCGCCGGCGGGTTGCGGCATCGGCACCGCGGGGGTGCAGCTGGCGCACGGCGACACGCTGTCGTTCGGCGCCGAAAGCCTGCAGGCCCTGCACACCCCCGGCCACACCGCCGGCAGCATGAGCTTCGTCTGGCGCGAACATGTGTTCACCGGCGACACCTTGCTCATCAACGGCTGTGGCCGCACCGACTTCCAGTCGGGCAGCGCGGTGGAGCTCTATCGCAGCCTGACCCAGGTGCTGTTCGCCCTGCCCGACGCCACCACCGTCTGGCCCGGGCACGACTACCACGGCCGCACGCACTCGACCATCGGGCTGGAAAAAGCCGCCAACGCCCGTGTGGCCGGCAAGTCCGAGGCCGAGTTCGTGGCCCTCATGGACAGCCTGAACCTGCCCCGGCCGCGCCGCATCGACGAGGCGGTGCCGGCCAACCTCACGTCCGGCATGCGCCACGACGTGGACGGCGCGCTGCTGCTGCAGCCCCGGCCCGGCGCGGGCGGTTACGCTGGCGACGTGTCGCCCCAGCTGGCCTGGCAGTGGGTGCAGGCGGGCGAGGCGGTGCTGGTGGACGTGCGCACCGACGCCGAGCGCGAGTGGGTCGGCTTCGTGCCCGGCGCCACCGGCCTGGCCTGGAAGCAGTGGCCCGGCATGGCGATGAACGCGGCGTTCGACGACGGCATCCGCCAGGCGGCGTCGGGCGGGCAGAAGCTGGTGCTGCTGTGCCGCAGCGGGGTGCGCTCCATCGCCGCGGCCAAGCGCGCGACCGAACTGGGCCTGCAGGCCTACAACATCCTCGAAGGCTTCGAGGGCGATCCGGACGCCGATGCCCACCGCGGGCGCAAAGGCGGCTGGCGTTTCCACGGTCTGCCCTGGCGCCAGAACTGAGCCTGGCCTTGCACACCGCCGTTGCGCGGCGGCACCACTGGTCGGCATCTCTTCGCCAAACTTGAGAAAAAAGCGTAACAAGCCCTGTCAGGCCTGACAGGGCTTGTGCGGTTTGTCACGCATTCCTTTTTTCAATGGGGTTTTCTTTTCCCAAAGGAGATCTCCATGGAAACCCTCGCCCGTCCCCTTGACAAGGCCCCCGCACAACCTGCGATCTCGGCCCACCTGGCCGCGCGCATCCAGCGCGAATTCACCACCCGCTGGGACACGCTGTGGAGCGGCCGCTCGCTGCTGCACGGGCGAGACGCCGGCCCCGACGCGGTGCGCCTGAACGGCAACGACTACCTCAGCCTCACCGGCCACCCCGACATCGTGCGGGCGCAGACCGAGGCGATCAAGACCGACGCCGAGTTCGTCATCCAGTCCAGCGTGTTCCTGCTCGACGAGCACCCGGCGCGCCAGCTCGAACTCAAGCTCGCGGCCCTGCTCGGCAAGGAGGACGGGCTGATCTGCCAGTCGGGCTATTCGGCCAACCTGGGTCTGCTGCAGTCGATCGCCGACGAGCACACCGTGATCTACATGGACAGCCTGGCCCACACCTCGCTGTGGGAAGGCGCGCGGCGCGCCGGCGCCACGGCCCACCCGTTCCGCCACAACGACCCGCAGCACCTGGACCGCATGATCGAGCGCCACGGCCCGGGCATCGTGGTGGTGGACTCGGTCTACAGCACCACCGGGGCCGTCTGCCCGCTGGAGGACATGGTGCAGATCAGCGAGCGGCGCGGCTGCATGATCGTGGTGGACGAGTCGCACTCGCTGGGCACGCACGGCCCCCAGGGCGCCGGCCTGTGCGTGGCGCTGGGGCTGAGCGATCGGGTGCACTTCATCACCGCCAGCCTGGCCAAGGCGTTCGCGGGTCGGGCCGGCTTCCTCACCGTGCCGGCGGCCATGCGCAACTACGTGCTCAGCACCAGCTACCCCAACATGTTCAGTTCCTGCCTGTTGCCGCACGAGGTGGCCGCGCTGGACGCGACGCTGGAGGTGATCCGCCGCAGCGACGCCGAGCGCGAGCGCCTGCACGCCATCACGCGGCGCCTGCGCGCCGACCTGACGGACCTGGGCTATCCCATCCACCAGGGCACGGAGCAGATCATCGCGCTGGAGTCGGGCACCGAGCCGGCCACCATGGTGCTGCGCGACCTGCTGGAAGAGCGCGACGTGTTCGGCGCGGTGTTCTGCGCCCCGGCCACCAGCCGCAACCGAACCATGGTGCGGCTGACGCTCAGCGCCGCGCTGACCGACGCCGAGCTGGACCACGTGGCCGGCGTGGCGCGCGAGATCGCGCCGCTGGTCAAACCCTGGGACTGGCCGCTGGCGCGCCGCGCCCGGTTGGCTGTTCAGGCATCCTGAACGCTGCGCGAGCCCTGCATGTCCAGGAAGTTGCGGTAGGCGTACAGCGGCTGGGGCAGGTCGCTGGCGCTCAGGTCGAACAGGGCGCCGGTCAGCAGGCCCTCGTCGTCCACCGCGAAGGCCGGCGCGGTGCGGATCGGGCCGCGCAGGCCCAATTGCTGGTGCAGTTCCACCGCCGGCAGCAGCTGGCCGGCCTGCACCGCGCGCACCACGTCCAGCCCCAGGCCGGCGGTGCCCGCCAGTTCGGCCGGTTCGTCCAGCGAGCCGGTGGGTTCGAGCTGCAGCCACTGTGCGCGGCCATCGCTGTCCAGGCCCAGCAGGCCGAAGGGTTCGCCCAGCACCACGTATTCCACCCACCGCTTCTGGGTCAGCTGGCGCAGGGCGCGCGTGACCGCCGGCACCTGCAGCACCGACAGCTGGGCCGGCTGCAGCACCGCGCGCCACAGCGTGTTCAGCCGCGGGTGGGGGGTGCTCGAGCGCTTGGCCAGCGCGCCCAGCAGCCGCCCCGCGATGTCGGGCGCCTGCTTGGGGATGAACTGGTCGATCAGGCCGCCGTTGAAGGCCTGGATGGCGATCTGCTCGTCGGCCTGCCCGGTCAGCAGCATGCGCGAGCCGGGCCAGTCCAGCAGGGTGTTGAGCACTTTCAAGCCATCGGTGCCGGGCATGGCGTAGTCCACCACGCAGGTCTGCACCAGCTGGTAGCGCGCGGGGTTGTTGGCCCAGTAGCGCAGCAGCTGCGGCAGCAGGTGGTGGCCATTGCGCCAGCGCTCGATCATCTGCAGGTGCAGGGCGGCGTCGGCTTCCCAGCGCGCAGGCTCGTCGAGCATGCGCTCCAGAAAGGTGGTGGGTCGCATGTACAGCTCCACCTGCAGGTGGGTGGGCAGCACCATGCCCAGCATGTCGAGGTAATCCAGGTCATCGTCGAGGAAGACGATGCTGCCGGAGCGGTGAAAAAGCGGGAGTTGCAAGGCCATGGAAACGCGAATCGGTGTGGCAGCTCAGGGGCTGGGGTGGGTTTCCAGGGGCAGGTCGACCATGAAGGTCGCGCCTTCGGCGGGTTCGGAGTGCACGCTGATCTGGCCGTTGACGGTCTCGACCACGTTTTTGCAGAACGTCAGGCCCAGCCCGCTGCCCGCGCCGCTCTGGGTGGAATAAAAGGGTTCGAAGATGCGGGACTGTTTCTCGTGGGGAATGCCCACGCCCTGGTCGGCGACGCTGATGCGCCCCTTGCCGTGGTGCAGCCCCACCTGGATGCGCAGGTCGCCCGGCTGCGGCGCCGTGCCGGCCGACGCCAGCGAGTGCAGCGCGTTCTTGACCAGGTTGGCCAGCAGTTGCGCGAACAGCGGGCGCGAGCCGACGAAGCAGAAGTCGTGCTGCACATGGACCTGCACGCAGTCGCGTTCGCGCGAGGAGCGGTAGGGGTAGCCGGCCACCACCTCGTGCACCAGCTCGGCGGCCTGGATGGTCGAGCGCTCCTTGGGCAGGCGCAGCAGCTGGGCGTTCGAGATCTGGGTGTCGATCTGCCGGTTCATGCTGCGCACCAGGTTCTGCAGCCGGGTGGAGAGCTCCTCGATTTTTTTGCGCTTGTTGTCCGGCAGGTCGTGTTGCGCCAGGTTGCGCAGCACATCGCCCATGAGGTTGACGGTGGCCAGCGGCGTGCGCAGTTCGTGCGCCATCACGCCCATGGTGCTCAGGGCATTGATCAGCCGGGTGCGGCGCAGGTTGGCGCTGGAGGCTCCCAGCATGATGGACGAGACCCACGCGAACGCCAGCACCACCAGCTGGTCCAGCCCGGTGGCCGTGTCCGGCAGCGGCTGCGCGGGGGGTGTGGCCAGCAGATAGCTCAGGCCCGTGCCCGCCAGCGCCCCCAGGGTGGCCAGGCGCCAGTCGGTCAGGTGGTAATAGATGACGAGCATGCAGGCCATGCTGGAGAACCAGACCGAGTTGCCGCCATTCATCCAGTACATCCAGGAGAAAAACAGCGGCAGCTGCAGCCAGCAGACCCCGCTGAAGGTCCAGACCGCCAGGCGCGAACTGAGGTCGCGGTGGACCACGGGCAGCAGCAGCGGAATGCCCAGTCCGGCGTTGAACAGGCGCAGGCCCACGTTCTCAAAGGGCTGCGGAATCAGATAACCCCAGATCCAGGCGAATGTCAGATGTCCCAGTACCGTGAAGGCGCCCAGCCACTGAAGCCGCGCGCGCGATGGGTGCAAAATAGGTTCCAGCGGAGCGTGGATGGTCTCGTCCACCAGCCACCGCCACAACCGCGTCCGCGCACGGCGCACCCCCATTCGGTCCAACGGCAACATGTACTCCTTCCTTCTTCGGCAGCCCTGTCACCTGGACGGGTGGGTGCGACCAGCGGGTATTGTCCCCGCAAGAGGCGCTCGAAAACCATGACGCTGCCTGTCAACTTTGACAGCGTGAGCGTGGACGCCATCCTGGCCGACTGGGTGAGCGCGCTGACCGAACACGGGGTGGAGTCGGTGGTGGTGCTGGGCCCCACGCCAGCGGGGGGGCGCGACGACCGCGAGGTGCTGGCCGTGCACCCGCCGCGGTTGCTGGGGCCCGCACAGGCCCTGGCCGAGAGCCGCGACTTTGGTGCCGGCTGGCGCGACAGTGACGCGCCGCTGGTCGCCTGGCAGGACATCTCCAAGTCGGCCTTTGTGGACCAGGCTGGCCGCTGGCGCCGCCTGTGGCTGGCCCACGGGCACCAGACCCTGGTGCGCGTGGCCTTCACCCTGCCGGCCGGGCGGGCCTTCGAGTGTTTCCTGTTCAGCCCGCGGGCCTTCGCCGACCGCTCCGAGGCCGCGGCGCTGGCCTGGTCGGCCTTCAACATCTGGCCCATGCTCAAGCGCGCCATTGCCGAACAGCGGTTGAGCCTGAGCCCGCGCGAGCAGGAGAGCCTGAACCTGGCCTTTGAAGGCCTGACGGCGCGCGAGACCTCGCTGCGCATGGACTGTTCGGAACGCACGGTCAACTACCACCTGGCCAACGCCATGGCCAAGCTGCAGACCGACAACAAGCTCTCGGCCGTGCAGCGCGCCTGCTGGATCGGGCTCATATGAGTCACCCCCGCCGCCGGGCTTTGATCCACCCCCGCGCCGCGCCTGCGGTGCGTCACCCCCTCCAAGGGGGCGGCACTGGCGGGCCGGGAAACCCGGGCCCGCGGTGCCCTGTGCCCGGGCCTGTCGCGCCGGAGCCGTCCCATCCCCGCCTGTGCTGCGCTGCCGCAAGGCCCCAGTGCGGGCTTGGTCATAATCCCTGCATGAGTTTTCTGGCCCTTGATGTTGGCAACACCCGCCTGAAATGGGCGCTCTACGAGGCTCCGCAGGTCGGGGCGCGGCTGCTGGCCCACGGGGCGCAGTTCCTGGAGAACATCGAAAAGCTGGCCGACGGCGACTGGAGCGGCCTGCCTGCGCCGCGCTGGGTGATCGGCTGCGTGGTCGCCGGCGACGCCGTCAAACGCCGTGTTCAGGAGCAACTGGAGCTGTGGGACGTCAGCCCGCAGTGGGTGGTCTCCAGCAGCGCAGAGGCGGGTCTGACCAACGGCTACGACCACCCCGCCCGGCTCGGCTCGGACCGCTGGGTGGCCATGATCGGCGCCCGTCAGCGGCTGCTGGCACAAGGCACGGCGCGGCCTTGCGTGGTGGTCATGGTGGG
>NZ_JBPCSJ010000432.1:0-8401 GCF_051007235.1 Hydrogenophaga sp.
CCGCAGTTGGCCAGCATCTCCAGGTCCAGCCCGCAGAGCAGGCCGGTGTCATCGAAGCCGACGCGGTAGTGGTAGGCGAAGGGGTGGCGCTTGCCGGTGACCATGAAGTCGTCGTCGCGGTCCAGCCGCAGCTTGACGGGGCACTTGAGCCGGTTCGCGGCGATGGCGGCCCACACCGCCAGGTGGCCGGCCTGCGTTTCCTTGCCGCCGAAACCGCCGCCCATGCGCCGGCATTCGACCGTGACCGCATGGTTGGCCAGGCCCAGCGCGTGCGAGACCCAGTGCTGCACCTCGCCCGGGTGCTGGGTGCTGCTGTAGACCCACCACTGCTGCTGCTCCAGCGGCAGCACGTAGGCGATCTGGCCCTCCAGGTAAAAGTGTTCCTGGCCGCCGACCTCGAACGCGCCTTCCAGCGTGTGCGCAGCGCGCTTGAGGGCCGCCTGCGCGTCACCGCGCTTCACATGCACCGGCGGCAGCACGTAGCTTTCCAGCGCGTGGGCTTCGTGCACCGTCAGCACCGGGTCCAGCGCCTCGATGTCCCACTGCACCAGGCGCGCAGCACGGCGCGCGGTCAGGGCGTCATCCGCCACGATCAGCCCGCCCACCTGGCCCAGGAACTGCACCGTGCCCTGCGCGAACACCGGTTCGTCGTGCGCAAAGGCCGCGAGCGTGTTGTCGCCGGGAATGTCGGTCGCGCCGACGAAGCCGCGCACGCCCGGCAGGGCCAGGGCGGCCGACGGATCAATGCCTTTGAGCCGGCCGTGCGCCACGGGCGAACACACCGGCGCCGCGTGCAGCGTGCCGCGCACCTCGGGGATGTCGTCGATGTAGGTGGCCGCGCCGGCCACCTGGGCGCGGGCGCTTTCATGAAACCGGGACACCCCTGCAGCCGGCGTGACCGGCGCGTTGTCCACCACGAGCTTCAGATCTGGTGCGTTCATGCCAGGGCCCCCACGGTCTTGAGGCTGTCGAGGTTGATGCCCTGCAGGCCCTGGCTTTCGAGCCAGAAGCGCTGCAGCAGGTTGCCCAGCACGGTCTGCCGGTACTGGGCGCTGGCGCGCATGTCACTGATGGGCTGGAACTCGGCGCGCAGCGCGGCGGCGCCGGCCATCACCGTGTCGGCGGTCCAGGGCTGGCCGAGCAGGGCGGCTTCGGTCTGGCGGGCGCGGGCCGGGGTGGCGGCCACGCCACCGGCGCCGATGGACACCTGCTGCACCACGCCGCCTTTGACCGTCATCTGGATCGCCAGGCAGACGGCGGAGATGTCGTCGTCGAAGCGCTTGCTGATCTTGTACACGCGCTCGGTGGCATGTCCGGTGGGCCGGGGCACCTTGATCCAGCACAGCAGTTCATCGGGCCGCATGACGTTGGTGCGGTAGCCGGTGTACAGGTCTTCCAGCCGCAGCTCGCGGTGGGCGATCTCGCCGCCGGTCTTCGTCTTCTTCCATCGCATCAGCACCACGCTGGCCCCCAGCGCGATCAGCAGCGGCATGGAATCGCCGATGGGCGAGCCGTTGGCCACGTTGCCGCCCAGGGTGCCCGAGTTGCGCACCGGCAGGCCGGCGAAGCGCTGGGCAAAGGTCTGCAGCTGGGGCCGTTCTTTCACCAGCGCGGCGAAGGCTTCGGTCAGCGTCACTGCGGCGCCGATGGCGATGTGGTGCGGGTAGGTTTCCACGCGCTGCAGTTCGCGCGCGGCGGTCACGTCCAGCACACGCTCGAAGCGCCGGTGCTGCTTGGTGACCCAGAGACCCACGTCGGTGGTACCGGCCACAACCTGGGCTTTCGGATGCGTCGCGCGGGCCTGCAGCAGACCGGACAGTGTGGTGGGGCGCAGATAGGGTGTTTCCGCAGCTGCCTTGGGTTTGAGCGCCTTGAGCGCCGCCACGGTGGCCGCCTCGTCCACTGCGCAGCCGGCGGGCAGGGGAAGCTGGCCCATTTGCTGCGCCGCGTCCAGGATGGGCCGGTAGCCGGTGCAGCGGCACAGGTTGCCCGACAGGTCGGCCTGCGCCTGCTCGCGCGAAATCCCGTTGCCCCCTTTTTTGTTCTGGTACATGCCGAACAGGCTCATCACGAAGCCCGGCGTGCAGAAGCCGCACTGGCTGCCGTGGCACTGCACCATGGCCTCCTGGGCCGGATGAAGCTCGCCAGACGGCGCTGCGATGTCCTCGGCCGTGTACACCGCCATGCCGTCCACCGAATGCGCCAGGCGAATGCAGCTGTTGATGGCTTTGTAGCGCAGCTGGCCGTTGACCGCCTCGCCCAGCACCACGGTGCAGGCGCCGCAATCGCCTTCGCCGCAGCCCTCCTTCGTGGCGCTCAGGTGCAGGTCTTCGCGCAGCAGGTCCAGCAGGGTGCGGTCGGGGGCCACATCGTGGACCGTCACGGCTTCGCCGCGGCGCAGGAATCTCAGGGTTTGCCCGGGTTTTTTCGCGTTCATGCGGGCCAGCATAGCGCCGACGGGTGTGGCACAACATATGCTCGGACATATGGCCAGAATGCCGGAACCCCCATCCGCGCGCATGAACTCCGGGTATGAAATACGTCTCCATGTTCGACAAGATTGACCTGCACCTGATCCGTGTGCTGTACACCGTGCTCACCGAGCGCAGCGTGTCGCGGGCGGCGCTGCGGCTGGGCATGTACCAGCCAGCGGTCAGTGCATCGCTCAAGCGGCTGCGCGAACTGGCGGGGGACCCTCTTCTGGTGCGTTCGGGCGCCAGCATGGTGCCCACCGTGGCCGGCCTGCGCATGATCGAACCGGCCGCCGAAATCCTGCGCAGCGCCGAGATGCTGTTCTCCGACGCCCGCGCGTTCGACCCGGCCACCGCGCGCCAGACCTTCAGCCTGGCCGCCAGCGACTACCTGGACCCGCTCTTCCTGCCGCAGCTGGTGACGCAGATCAAGTCGCTCGCGCCGAACTGCGGCATCGACATCCACCCGCTCTCGGCCGACGCCGACTACCGCGCCCACCTGGCCCAGGGCCATGTGGACGTGGTGATCGGCAACTGGCCCAAACCGCCGGGCGACCTGCACCTGGGCCGCCTGTTCGGCGACGAGGTGGTCTGCCTGGTGGCGAGCCAGCACCCGGCCGCCCGCCGCGGCTGGGACGTGGAGGCCTGGCTGGCGGCCGAGCACATCGCGCCCACGCCCACCCACCCCGGCGCGCGCGGCTTCATCGACGAACACCAGGCCAGCCAGGGCCTGGTGCGCAACATCACCGCGCGCTGCCCGCACTTCGGGCTGATCCCGGCCATGGTGGCGGGCACCTTGCTGGTGCTGACCACCGGGCGCCAGTACGCCGAGCGTTTCACCGGCGTGCTGCCGGTGCAGGTGCTGGCCTGCCCGGTGCCCTTCCCGCGCATGATGTATTACCAGCTCTGGCACGAGCGCACCCACGCGTCCAACGCCGGGCGCTGGTTGCGCGAGCAGATCAAATCGGTCGCCGCTTCGCTGCGCCGGCCAGAGGCCGAAGCGGCCGCCGCCTGAACCCACACCCACACAACAAGAAGGAGATCGCCTTGACGACCCCCAGATTGCAGCTGACCGGCATCACCAATCGCTAACCTGGCGTGGTGGCCAACAGCAACGTCTCCCTGTCCGTCGCGCCCGGTGAAATCCACGCCGTGCTGGGCGAGAACGGCGCTGGCAAGTCCACGCTGATGAAGATCATCTACGGCTCGGTCAAGCCCGACGAGGGCGCGGTCATGTTCAACGGCCAGCCGGTGCACATCCGCAACCCGCAGGAAGCGCGGGCGCTGGGCATCAGCATGGTGTTCCAGCACTTCAGCCTGTTCGACACCATCACCGTGGCCGAAAACGTCTGGCTCGGGCTGGACAAGTCGCTCACGCTCAACGAGGTGACCGCCAGCATCGACGCCACCGCGGCCGAATACGGGCTGGACATCGATCCCAAGCGCCCGGTGCACACGCTGAGCGTGGGCGAGATGCAGCGGGTGGAAATCATCCGCGCGCTGCTGACCAGCCCGCAACTGCTGATCCTGGACGAGCCGACCTCGGTGCTGACGCCGCAGGCGGTGGAAAAGCTCTTCGTGGTGCTCAAGAAGCTGGCGTCCGAAGGCTGCTCCATCCTTTACATCAGCCACAAGCTGCACGAAATCCGCGAGCTGTGCACCGCCTGCACCGTGCTGCGCGGCGGCCAGGTCACGGGCGTGTGCAACCCGCAGAACGAAAGCAACGCCTCGCTCTCGCGCCTGATGATCGGCGCCGAGCCGCCGGCGCTGCACGCGCGCCCGCTCAACGCAGGCGCCGATGTGCTGCAGGTGCGCGAGCTGACGCTGGCCAGCGACGACCCGTTCGGCACCCACCTGCACCAGATCGCGCTGACGGTGCGCGCCGGCGAGGTGGTGGGCATCGCGGGCGTGTCGGGCAATGGCCAGGGCGAACTGCTGTACGCACTCTCGGGCGAAGACCGGCGCGCGCCGGCCGGCAGCATCCGCGTGCTGGGGCAGGACGCCTCGCGCATGGCGCCGGGCCGGCGCCGCGCCCTCGGCCTGCACTTCGTGCCCGAAGAACGGCTGGGCCGCGGTGCGGTGCCCACGCTGTCGCTGGCGCACAACCTGCTGCTCTCGCGCCGCGACGCGGTGGGCGCGGGCGGCTGGCTCAAGCTCGGCGCGCTCAAGGCGCAGGCCGAAGACATCATCGCCCGCTACAAGGTCAAGGCCAACGGGCCGGGCGCGGCGGCCAAGTCGCTCTCGGGCGGCAATTTGCAGAAGTTCATCGTCGGCCGCGAGATCGAAGCCAAACCCAAGCTGCTCATCGTCAGCCAGCCCACCTGGGGCGTGGACGTGGGCGCGTCGGCGCAGATCCGCGGTGAAATCCTGGCGCTGCGCGACGCGGGGTGTGCGGTGCTGGTGGTCAGCGAAGAACTCGACGAGCTGTTCGAGATCAGCGACCGCCTGCACGTGATCGCCAAGGGGCGGCTGTCGCCTTCGATCAGCCGCGCGGATGCGACGGTGGAGCGCATCGGCGAATGGATGTCGGGCCTGTGGGACGACACCGCACACAACAACAAGAAGGAGTCCGCCCATGCTGCGGCTTGAAGTCCGTCCCCAACCCTCGGCGCGCTGGGGCTATGCCTCGCCGCTGCTGGCGCTGGCCATCACCGTGGTCGTCGGCGTGATCCTGTTCGCGGTGCTCGGCAAAGATCCGGTGCGCGGCCTGCAGGTGTTTTTCTGGGAGCCCATCAAGAGCACCTACGCGCTGTCCGAACTCATGGTCAAGGCCACGCCGCTGCTGATCGTCGCGCTCGGTCTGGCGGTGTGCTTTCGCTCCAACGTCTGGAACATCGGGGCCGAGGGCCAGTACCTGATCGGCGCCATCTTCGCGGCCGGCGTGGCGCTGACGGCCGACAAGAGCACCGGTGGCTGGATCGTACCGGCCATCATCGTGGCGGGCATCGTGGGCGGCATGTTGTGGGCCGCCATCACGGCCCTGCTGCGCGACCGCTTCAACGCCAACGAGATCCTGGTCAGCCTGATGCTGGTCTATGTGGCGGTGCAGGTGCTCAACTACCTGGTCTATGGCCCCTGGAAAGACCCCATGGGCTACAACTTCCCGCAGACCAAGACCTTCGAGTCGGTCACGCAGATCCCCAAGCTCATGCAGGGCTCGCGGGTGAATGTCGGCCTGTTGCTGGCGCTGGCAGGTGTGACCGCGGTCTGGGTGTTCCTGTTCCGCACCTATTCGGGCTTTGCCCAGCAGGTGGGCGGCCTGGCGCCGGCGGCGGCGCGCTACGCGGGCTTTTCCTCGCGCAAGGCGCTGTGGATCGCGCTGCTGACCTCCGGCGGCGCCGCCGGCCTGGCGGGCGCGCTGGAGGTGGCCGGCCCCATCGGCCAGCTCACGCCGTATGTGCCGGCGGGCTACGGCTTTGCGGCCATCATCGTGGCCTTCGTCGGCCGTCTGCACCCGGTGGGCATCGTGTTCTCGGCCATCCTCATGAGCATGTTCTACATCGGCGGCGAACTGGCGCAGTCGCGCCTGGGGCTGCCCAAGTCCATCACCGGCGTGTTCCAGGGTCTGCTGCTGTTCGCGCTGCTGGCCTGTGACACGCTGATCGCGTACCGCGTCGTGTGGAAAAAATAAGGAGTCGTTGACATGGAATCCACCGCACTCCTCATCGCCGCTTCGCTGAACGCCGGCACCGTGCTGGCCATCGCCTCGCTGGGCCTGCTGATCAATGAAAAGGCCGGCATCGTCAACCTGGGGGCCGAGGGCATGATGCTCTGCGCCGCCCTGGCGGGCTTTGCCACCGTGGTGCACACCGGCAGCACCGTGGCCGGCTTTGCCGCCGGCATGGCCGCGGGCGCGCTGCTGGCCGCCATCTTCGGCGCGCTGGTGATCTGGCTCAACACCAACCAGTACGCCACCGGTCTGGCGCTGTCGCTGTTCGGTGGCGGGTTCTCGGCCTTCGCCGGCACGTCGTACGTGCAGGCCAAGCTGCCCGAGCAGAGCCAGTTCGCCATCCCGCTGCTGTCCGACATCCCGTTCGTGGGCAATGCGCTGTTCAAGCAGCACCCCATGGTCTATGCGTGCGTCGGGCTGATGTTCGGGCTGGTCTGGTTCCTCTACCGCACCCGCGCCGGTCTGGTGCTGCGCAGCGTGGGCGAGAGCCCCGAATCGGCCCACGCGCTGGGTTACCCGGTGCGCCGCATCCGCTTGCTGGCGGTGATGGCCGGTGGCGCGCTGTGCGGCCTGGCCGGTGCCTACGTGTCCACCGTGTACACCCCGCTGTGGGTGGAGGGCATGATCGCCGGCAAGGGCTGGATCGCGCTGGCCCTGACCACCTTTGCCACCTGGCGCCCGGCACGTGTCTTGCTGGGTGCCTACCTGTTCGGTGGCGTGACCATGCTGCAGTTCCACTTGCAGGGCATGGGTGTCAACGTGCCCAGCCAGTTCCTGACCATGATGCCCTACCTCGCCACCATCGCCGTGCTCGTGCTGATCTCGCGCAACCCGACCTGGATCCGCATCAACATGCCGGCCTCGATCGGCAAGCCGTTCTACCCCGGTTCATAATCTTTGATTGTTCTGTTTTCTCCACTCCCAACCCTCCAAGAGGTTTCCATGACCGACCTGAACAAGCGTTCCCTGATCAAGCTGGCGGCCCTGACGGCCGTGGCCAGCGCGGCCCTGATCGGCTGCGGCAAGAAGGAAGAGCCGGCGCCCGCGCCCGCCCCGGCCGCGGCCCCCGCCGAAGCCCCCAAGGCCGAGCCGCTGAAGGTGGCTTTCGCCTACGTCGGTCCGGTGGGTGACGGTGGCTGGACCTTCGCGCACGACAACGGACGCAAGGCCATCGAGGCCGAGTTCGGCGACAAGATCGTGACCAGCTTTGTCGAAAACGTGCCCGAGAGCGCCGACGCCGAGCGCGTGCTGCGCGACCTGGCCAGCCAGGGCAACAAGCTGATCTTCGGCACCACCTTCGGCTACATGGAGCCCATGCTCAAGGTCGCGCCCGACTTCAAGGACGTGAAGTTCGAGCACGCCACCGGCTACAAGACGGCCGAGAACATGCGCACCTACGACAGCCGCACCTACGAAGGTGCCTACATGGCCGGCGTGATCGCCGGTGCCATGACCAAGACCAACACCCTGGGTGTGGTGGCCTCGATTCCAATCCCCGAAGTGATCCGCAACATCAACAGCTTCACGCTGGGCGCGCAGTCGGTGAACCCCAAGATCAAGACCAAGGTGGTCTGGGTCAACGGCTGGTTCGACCCACCGAAGGAAACCGAAGCCGCGACCTCCCTGATCAACGGCGGCGCTGACGTGCTGATGCAGAACACCGACTCGTCGGCCGTGCTGCAGACCGCCGAGAAGATGGGCAAGCGTGCCTTCGGCTGGGACAGCGACATGACCGCCTACGGCCCCAAGGCCCACCTGGGCTCGGCCGTGATCAACTGGGGCCCGTACTACGTCAAGGCCGACAAGGACGCGCTGGATTGCACCTGGAGCACCGGCGGTGTGTGGTGGGGCCACAAGGAAGGTGCGATCGACATGGTGTCCATCGCCGAAGACGTGCCCGCCGAAACCAAGGCCAAGATCGACACCGTCAAGGCCGGCCTGAAGGACGGTTCCTTCTCGATCTGGAAGGGCCCGATCGTCGGTCAGGATGGCAAGGAAGTGCTGGCCAAGGACGTGATCGCGGATGACAAGTTCCTGGGCGGCGTCAAGTTCTTCGTCAAGGGCGTGGAAGGCAAAGTGCCGAACTGATGGACTCCCCCCTGCGCCGCTTCGCTCGCCTTGCAGGCCGCAGCATGGGGCAGAGCCCATGCTCCTTCGGGCTGTCCAAACCTGCGCAGGCAGGTTCGGAGCCGCGGCCCTCAGCCCCCCGGCGGGGGGACCACACCAGTGGCCCGGCAAAGCCGGTTCCACGGTGTGTGCT
>NZ_JBPCSJ010000433.1:0-2520 GCF_051007235.1 Hydrogenophaga sp.
CGTAGGCGATGTCGTTCGCGATGCGGATCGCATCCGCTTCGTCCTTGAACGGAATCAGGCAGGCCACCGGTCCGAAGATCTCGTCCTGCGCGATCTTCATGCGGTTGTCCACATCGGCGAACACGGTCGGCCACACGTAGTTGCCACCGGCCACATGCGACGGCAGCTCGGCCGCGTACGAAGGACGGTCCAGCCCGCCGCACAGCATCGTCGCGCCCTCCTTCGGGCCCAGCTCGATGTAGCTGCGCACCTTGGCCAGATGCGCCTTGCTGATCATCGGTCCGATGGTGGTCTTCTCATCCAGCGGGTCGCCCACCACGATGCGCTTGGCGCGCTCGGTGAACTTCGCCACGAAGTCGGCGTAGATGCTCTGCTGCACCAGGATGCGCGAGCCGGCGGTGCAGCGCTCGCCGTTGTTGCTGAAGATCATGAAGAGTGCGGCATCCAGCGCGCGGTCCAGGTCGGCATCGTCGAAGACCACGAACGGGCTCTTGCCGCCCAGTTCCATGCTGAACTTCTTCAGGCCCGCGGCCCGGGCGATGCGGTTGCCGGTGGCGGTGGAGCCGGTGAAGCTGATGGCGCGCACATCGGGGTGCGCGCACAGCGGCTCACCCGCTTCCTTGCCGAAGCCGTGCACCACGTTCAGCACGCCGGCCGGGATGCCGGCTTCGAGCGCCAGCTCGCCCAGGCGCGCGGCGGTCAGCGGCGACAGCTCGCTCATCTTGAGCACCGCCGTGTTGCCAAAGGCCAGACAGGGCGCGACCTTCCAGGTGGAGGTCATGAAGGGCACGTTCCACGGGCTGATCAGCGCACACACGCCGACCGGGTGGAACAGGGTGTAGTTCAGGTGCGTGGGCGTGGGGTAGGTGTGGCCGTCCACGCGGGTGCACATCTCGGCGAAGTAGTAGAAGTTGTCCGACGCGCGCGGAATCAGCTGCTTGCCGGTCTGCGCGATCACCTGGCCGGTGTCTTCGCTGTCGGTGCGGGCGATTTCCGGCACGTGCTTCGCGATCAGGTCGCCCAGGGCGCGCACCTTCTTTGCGCGCTCGGTCGCCGGCAGGCCAGCCCAGGCGGGCAAGGCGTCCTTGGCGGCCTGGACCGCAGCGTTGACTTCAGCGTCGGTGCCCGAAGCGACCTCGGCCAGCACGCCCTGCGTAGCGGGGTTGACGGTCTCGAAGTAGTCGGTGCCGGCAACCGTCTTACCGTTGATGAGGTGGTCGATTTTCATAAGGGGTCTTTCTCCGGCCAGACCGCAAAGGGGGTCAGAGCCTGATGTCGTTCAACTTGGGGTTGTGGTCCGGTGAGGTCACTGTCCTGCATCAGGATCCGACCCCCTTTGCTCTGCGGTGATGGTGTTCGTGAGGGCGACGATGCCGTCGATCTCGGTGACGATCACGTCGCCGGGCTGGCAGTCGACGACGCCGTCGGGTGTGCCGGTGAGGATGAGGTCGCCGGGCATCAGGGTCATGAAGCCGCTGAAGTAGGCGATCAGCGTGGCGACGTCGAAGATCATGTCCTTCGTGTTCCCCTGCTGCGTGAGCTTCCCGTTGACGGTGGTGCGCAGCGCGAGGTTCATGGGGTCGGGCACATCGGCCGCATCGACCAGCCAGGGGCCCAGCGGCGTGCAGGCGTCGCGGTTCTTGACCTTGAGGTTGGGGCGGTACCAGTTCTCCAGGTAGTCGCGGATCGCGTAGTCGTTGGCCACGGTGTAGCCGGCGACGTACTGCAATGCGTCTTCTTTCTTCAAACGCTTGGCGGGCTGGCCGATCACCACCGCGAGTTCGCACTCGTAGTGCATGAACTGCACGCCGTCGGGCCGCACGGTGAAGGCGCGGTGGCCGATGAGCGAGGCCTCACCCTTGACGAAGGCCAGCGGTTCTTCCGGCGCCTTGAAGGCGAGTTCCTTGGCGTGGTCGGCGTAGTTCAGGCCCAGGGCCAGCACGGTGCGCGGACGGTTGAGGGGCGCAAGCGGCGGCAGCCAGACCACCTCATCGAAGCCGACGCGGCGGCCTTTGAACGCGGGCGTGAGCAGTTCGAGCAGGCCATCGGCTTCGACGGCGTCGTGGACCGCGCCGGCCCAGGCGATGCGGGCTCTTTTCATGACGCCTCCTGCACGAAATGGTTGACCAGCGGCACGAAGCCGGTGGCGGTGATCTCGACCGAATCGCCGGCCTTGGCGCGCGGCCGTGTGCCGTCGTCCAGGCAGTCGGTGCCGACCATCAGCACGTCGCCCGGCCGCATGCTCTGAAAGGCGTTGACGTCGGCCCACAGCGTGGCCGCGTCGCGCACCAGGTCGGCCAGCGCGGTGCGCTGGCGCATCACGCCGTCCACGCGCAGCTCCAGCACCAGCGACGACAGCTCGCCCAGGTCCATGACCGGCCGCAGCACATCACCCACACCCAGAAAGCCGTCCACGCAGCGGTACTTCACCGGCGGGCGGTAATAGCTCTGATGCGGAATCGCCACGTCGTTGAACAGCACGGCGCCGGCCAAGCGGCCGCCCTCGCCCGCCACCAGCCC
>NZ_JBPCSJ010000434.1:0-5599 GCF_051007235.1 Hydrogenophaga sp.
TGGCAAAGCGCTGCTGTACGACTACTGCGAGCGGCGCGGAGTGCAGCACCGCCGCTGCGGCAAACTGATCGTGGCGAACACGGCGTCACAAGTAGCAGCGCTGCCGGCCATCGTCGAAAAGGCGAGGGCTAACGGGGTGGGCGACCTGGTGCTGCTCACGCGCGAGCAGGCAAGGGCGATCGAGCCGCATCTTGAATGCCTGGCGGCGGTGCATTCGCCGTCCACCGGTATCGTCGACAGCCACGCCCTCATACTGGCGCTGCAGGGCGATCTGGAAATCCTGGGTGGCCTGGTGGCGTGCCACAGCGCCGTGGACCGGATGCGTGCCGTGGTCGATGGCATCGAGGTCCTTGCAGTGGACGGCACGGCGTTGCTGGCGCGCACCGTGGTCAACGCGGCGGGGCTGCAGGCCTGTGCGCTGGCGCTGAGCACCGAGGGTCTGAACCCGCGTCATGTACCCCGGCCTTGGTACGCAAAGGGCAGCTACTTCACGTTGTCGGGGCGTGCGCCGTTCCAGCGCCTGATCTACCCCGCGCCAGAGCCGGACAAGCACCTGGCTGGGCTGGGCGTGCACCTGACCCTCGACCTGGGTGGGCAGGCCAAGTTCGGCCCCGATGTGCAATGGGTGGACGACCCTGGTGACCTGCAGGTGGACGCGGCGCGGGGCGAGGGTTTCTACGCCGAGGTCCGCCGTTACTGGCCGGGCCTGCCTGATGGTGCTCTGCAGCCGGGTTACGCCGGCATGCGGCCCAAGATCAGCGGCCAGGATGAGCCTGCCGCGGATTTCCGCATCGATGGCCCGGCGGTGCACGGCGTGCCGGGCTTGGTCAACCTGTTCGGCATCGAATCGCCCGGTCTGACCAGCAGTCTGGCCATCGCCGAACACGTGGCCGGTCTGCTCAGCGCGCAGCCTTGAGGGCCTGCGCCGCTTCGCGCACCAGGGCCGGACCCTTGTAGATCAGCCCGGTGTAGATCTGCACCACGTCAGCGCCGGCAGCGATCTTGCTCACCGCGTCGGCGCCGCTGAGGATGCCACCCACGCCCACGATGGGAAAGCCCTTGCCCAGTGCCATGCGCAGCTGGCGGATCACACGGTTGCTGGCTTCGAGCACCGGCGCTCCCGACAGGCCGCCGGTTTCGTCCGCGTGTCGCAGGCCTTTGACGGCGTCACGGCTGAGCGTGGTGTTGGTGGCGATCACGCCCAGCCGTCCCTGGGCTTGCCCGTCGGCGCCACAGCCGTAGCGCTGCAGCGTGGCCGCGATGACGCCGATCTGCGCGTCGTCCAGGTCGGGCGCGATTTTCAGGAACACCGGTGATTGTTTGCCGTGGCGTTGGGCGAGCTGTTCGCGCCGCTCCATCACGGCGCCCAGCAGGGCGTCCAGCGCCTCGTCGCTTTGCAGGCTGCGCAGGTTCTTGGTGTTGGGGCTGGAGATGTTGACCGTCACGTAGTCGGCGTACGGGTACACGCCGTCCAGGCAGGTGAGGTAGTCGTCGGTGGCCTGCTCGATGGGGGTGGCGGCGTTCTTGCCGATGTTCAGGCCCAGCAGCATGGGCGCTGCGCCGCCAGGTTTGCCCGACTTTTGCCGGAAGCGCGCTTTCTGCACGTTCGCCAGAAAGGCGTCCAACCCCTCGTTGTTGAAGCCCAGGCGGTTGATCAGCGCGCTGCGTTCAGGGATGCGGAACATGCGCGGCTTGGGGTTGCCTGGCTGGCCCTTGGGGGTGACGGTGCCGACCTCGACGAAGCCGAAACCCATGGCCGCCAGGCCATCGATACAGCGGGCGTTCTTGTCCAGACCCGCCGCCAGGCCGACCCGGTTGGGAAAGCGCAGCCCGGCCAGCGTGACCGGATCGTCCACCCGCTGCTCACCCCACAGGCAGCTCAGCGGTGAATGCTGAAAGCGGGCGATGTTGTCCAGCGTCAGTTCGTGCGCGGCTTCGGGGTCCATGCCGAAGAGGATGGGGCGGGTGAGACCGTAAGGGATGAGGGGCATTGGATAATCGTGGGATTCAAAGCAACCCCGGATTGTCTCAAATGACCCAAGACGAACTCAAAGCCCTGGTGGGCCAGGCCGCCCTTCAATACGTCACCCCCGGCGAGATCGTCGGCGTGGGCACAGGCTCCACGGTCAACAAGTTCATCGACGCATTGGCTTCGATGAAGGACCAGATCCAGGGCGCCGTGTCCAGCTCGGTGGCCTCCACCGCGCGCCTGCAGGCGCTGGGCATCCCGGTGTTCGAGGCCAACGACGTGGCCGAACTGTCGGTCTACATCGATGGTGCCGACGAGATCGACGCCAGCGGCTACATGGTCAAGGGCGGCGGTGCCGCGCTCACGCGCGAGAAGATCGTCGCTGCCCAGTCGCGCCGTTTCGTCTGCATCGCCGACGAATCCAAGATGGTCAAGCACCTGGGCGCTTTTCCGCTGCCGGTGGAGGTGATCCCCATGGCCACGGCACGTGTGGCGCGCCAGTTCGCCGCCATGGGCGGCAAGGCGACGGTGCGTCTGAAAGACGGGCAGCCACTGGTGACCGACAACGGCCAGCACATCCTGGATGTGACCGGCTTGCAGGTCGCCGATCCGCTGGCGTTTGAGAGCCAGGTCAACCAGTGGCCGGGCGTGGTGACGGTGGGCGTGTTCGCGTACCAGAAGGCCCACGTGTGCCTGCTGGGCACCAGCACCGGTGTGAAGACGCTGAACTTCTGAGGCCGGGCTACGGGCGCCGCTGTAGCGCCCGTTTTAGAACCGGATGCCGGCGGGGTTGGTCACCGGTGGCGCGACCGGCACCGCCGCGGGGCTGGATGCCACTGGCGCGGCGCTCTTGGGGGGCGCCACCTCCACCGGCTTGATGGCCACCAGCGGCGCAGGCGCCGGGCGCTGGTAGCTGCCCGGGAGCTGGGACTGTTTGGGGTACCCGGCGGCGTCCAGGTACTGCGTCCATTCGCCGTCCGAATAGCCCTTGATCTGCTGACCGCCGATGGTCAGGAAAGGCAGGGAACCATCGCCATTGAGGCGTTTGAACGCTTCGGTGTCCTGGGCGGTGGTGATCGTTTTCTCGGTGTACGGAATGCCCCGCGCGTTCAGCAGGTTGCGCCCGCTGTTGCAGGGCGCGCATTCCTTGCTGGTGTACAGCGTCACCGGGTAGCGGCTGACCACCTGGCGCAGTTCATAAGGCAGGGACCCGCCGCTGGCGCTGCCGGAGCTGCCAGCACCCGCAGCCGGCTTGGCGTTTGCCGAGGCGACCGGCGGCTGGTCTGAAAACGTGACACGCCCGTCCGGCCCCACGATGCGGTACACGCCCTGCGCCAGCAGCGGCAGGCTCAGCAACCCCAGCAAGGGCAGGACAACAGCGGAACGGGCGGTTTTCATCATCACAACGACTCCTTGTCTGCGCTTATCGGCAAACCCCTTGGCAAATCAAATCAGGCCATGCCCTGGTGGCGCAGCAGGGCGTCGATGTTCGGCTCGCGCCCGCGGAAGGCCTTGAACGAATCCATGGCCGGGCGGCTGCCACCGGCTTCCAGAATGGCCCGGCGGTACCGGCGACCTGTTTCCACATCCAGCGTGTTACGGCCCGCTGCCTGAGCGGCTTCTTCGAAGGCGGCGTAGGCGTCGGCCGACAGCACCTCGGCCCACTTGTAGCTGTAGTAGCCCGCCGAGTACCCGCCCGCAAAGATGTGGCTGAAGGTGTTGGCGGTGCGGCTGTAGGCGGGCGGCTGCAGCACGGCCACCTCTGCTCGAACCTGCTGGAGCAGGGCCAGGATGGCTTCGCCCGTGGTCACGGGCTGCGGCTGGCTGTGCAGCAGCATGTCGAACAGCGAGAACTCCACCTGGCGCAGCGTCTGCAGGCCGCTCTGGAAGTTCTTGGCCGCCAGCATCTTGTCGTACAGCGCGCGCGGCAGCGGTTCGCCGCTGTCCACATGGGCGGTCATGTGCTTGAGCACGTCCCATTCCCAGCAGAAGTTCTCCATGAACTGGCTGGGCAGTTCCACCGCATCCCATTCCACACCGCTGATGCCCGAGACGTCGCGCTCGTTCACCTGGGTGAGCATGTGGTGCAGACCGTGGCCGAACTCGTGGAAGAGGGTGATGACGTCGTCGTGCGTGAGCAGCGGCGGTTTGCCGTTCACGCCCTCGGCGAAGTTGCACACCAGGTGCGCCACCGGCGTCTGCAGGACGCCGGTGTCGGGGCGCAGCCAGCGGGCGCGCACGTCGTCCATCCAGGCGCCGCCGCGTTTGCCGGTTCGGGCCGACGGGTCCAGGTAGAACTGGCCCACCAGCTGCACGCCGGCGGGCGTGCTGCGCTCGATGCGGTAGAACTCCACCGAGGGGTGCCAGACCGGCGCGCTGTCGCGGCGGATGGCCACTTCGAACAGCGTCTCAATGATCTGGAACAGTCCGGCCAGCACCTTGGGCGCGGTGAAATACGGTTTGACTTCCTGTTCGCTGAAGGCGTAGCGCGCTTCCTTGAGTTTCTCGCCGATGTACGGCCAGTCCCAGGGCTGCGGGTCTTTCAGGCCCAGCTGCTCAGCGGCAAAGGCACGCATGTCTGCCAGGTCCTGCTCCGCGTATGGACGTGCTTTCTGTGCGAGATCGCGCAGGAAGCCGATCACCTGTTCGGGTGACTCCGCCATCTTGGGCACCAGGGACACGTCGGCAAAGTGCCGGTGACCCAGCAGCTGGGCTTCCTCGTGGCGCAGGGCCAGCAGCTCGCCCATGATGGCGGTGTTGTCGAACTTTTTCGTCTCGCCGTCGGCCTGCTCGCTGGCGCGTGTGACGTAGGCTTGGTAGAGCTTTTGGCGTAGCGCACTGCTGTGGGCGAACTGCATCACCGGCAGGTAGCAGGGCATTTTCAGCGTGAGCTTGTGGCCGGTCTTGCCTTCGGTCTGCGCTGCAGCGGCCGTGGCCTGTTGCACGTCGTCCGGCACGCCAGCCAGTTCCGCGGTGTCCACGTAGAGTTCAAAAGCGTCGGTGGCATCGAGCGCGTTTTCGCTGAATTTTTGCGCCAGCTCGGCATGGCGTTCTTGGATGGCGGCAAACCGCTCCTTGGCCGCGCCTTGCAGCTCGGCGCCGCCGAGGACAAAGCCACGCATGGCGTTCTTGTGCGCCTGCGCCTGCTCGGGTGTCAGTCGGGCCGGGTCCATGCCCTTGTACTTGGCGTACAGCCGTTCATCGGAACCCAGCCGGGTCCAGAACTCGGTCACTTTGGGCAGGGCCTCGTTGTAGGCGGCGCGCAACACGGGCGTGTCGGCCACGCTGTTGAGATGGCTGACAGCGCCCCAGGCACGGGCCAGGCGTTCGGTGGCCACGTCCAACACCTGGGCGATTCGCGCCCAGTCTGTCGGGAAGTCGGCGGCGGTCACGCGCTCCAAGGCTGTGCTGGCATCGACCAGCAAAGCGTCCATGGCCGGCCCGACCTGGGCCGGGGTGATGGCATCGAACAGGGGAAGGTCGGCGGGGGCGAGCAGGGCGTTGGTCGGGGCGGCAGCGTTCATGCGGTCTCAGATGGTGCGCGGTAAGGGAAGTTCAAGCCGGGCCGCCCCGGGGCTGGGCGCGCACCGACCGGTTCGGGTCACTGAGCGCTTTTTTTCACGCTCTTTT
>NZ_JBPCSJ010000435.1:0-6575 GCF_051007235.1 Hydrogenophaga sp.
CCAGCACCGCGCCGTTGACCAGCACGGTGATGAAGCGGGCGAATTCAAACACCAGGTCCATGTCGTGCTCGATCAGCAGCACCGACACATCGGCCGGCAACGCGGCCACGGTGCGCAGCAGTTCCTCGCGCTCGCCCGCGGGCACACCGGCCACCGGCTCGTCGAGCAGCAGCACGCGCGGCTCGCAGGCCAGCGCGATGGCGATCTCCAGCAGGCGGCGCTTGCCGTAGGCCAGGTGCTCGGTGCGCACGTGGCGCACATCGCCCAGGTGGAACTGTTCCAGCAACTGGTCACAGCGCTCGTTCACCGCCGGCTGGCGGCCCAGGGGCTGCCACCAGCGCCCGCCCAGGCCCAGGTGCTGCGCCACCACCATGGCCAGGGTTTCCTGCGGTGTGAGGCTGTTGAACAGCTGGTTGATCTGGAAGGTGCGCACCATGCCGCGGCGCACGCGCTGGTGCGGTGCGAGGTGGGTGATGTCGTCACCATCGAGCAGGATCCGGCCGGCCGAGGGTTCGAGCACGCCCGTCAGCAGGTTGATCAGCGTGGTCTTGCCCGCGCCGTTGGGGCCGATGAGCGCGTGGCGCGCACCGTGGTGCACGTTGAGGCTCACGTCCTGGGTGGCGGCAATGCCGCCGAAGCGCTTGACCAGGCCTTCGGTTTTCAGCACGGTGTTGTTGGAAGTCATGCTGCCCCCTTCCCAGAAAACCATGTCCAGGGCTTGAGCAGTCGTTCGCGCCCGACCAGCACCAGCACCACCAGGAACAGGCCGACCCAGAAATTCCAGTACTGCGGGGTGATGCCGGCCACCACGTCGTGCAGCAGCTTGAACACCACCGCGCCGAACACGCCGCCGTAGAGCCAGCCCACGCCACCGATCACCAGCATCATCACGACGTCGGCCGAGCGTTCGATCGAGAACACGTCGAGCGAAGCGAAGCCCGTGGTCTGGGCCAGCAGCGCGCCGGCCGCGCCCGCCATGCCGGCGGCCAGGGTGTAGACCACCGACAGGCGCGAAAGCACAGGGATGCCGATGGCCATGGCGCGCAGGCGGTTGTCGCGCACCGCCTTGAGGGTGGCACCAAAGGGCGAATGCACCAGGCGCCGCGCCAGCACGAAACACAGCAGCAGCACGACCAGCGAGTACCAGGCGGCCACCTGGCCGTACAGGTCGAACTCGAAGCGGCCGAGCAGCGGGCCGATGGTCACGCCCTGCAGGCCGTCGGCGCCGCCGGTGAGCCAGTCGAGCTTGTTGGCCAGCTCGAACAGGATCAGCGTCAGCCCCAGCGTGACCATGATGCGGGTGAGGTCGGTGCCGCGCAGGATGGTGAGCGAGAACAGCGCACCCAGCAGCGTGCCCGCCACCGTGCCCACCAGCAGGCCCACCAGCGGGTCGGGCATGACGTGTTTGGCGAACAGCGCGGCGCTGTAGGCGCCAAAGCCCAGAAAGGCCGCGTGCCCCAGCGAGACGATGCCGGTGTAGCCCAGGATCAGGTCCAGCGACACCGCGAACAGCGCGACGATGGCGACCTCGTTGATGATGAGCGCGTGTTCCTTGAACAGCCAGGGCGTGGCCAGCGCGGCCAGCCAGAGCACAGGCTCCCAGGGGCGCCAGCGGGCCTGTGCGGCCAGGTGGGTGTGTGCGGTCATTTGCCACCTCCCAAGCGTGAGAACAGGCCGTGCGGGCGCCAGATGAGGATGGCGATCATGAGCGTGTAGACGATGAAGCCCCCGAGCTTGGGGATGTAGTACTTGCCCGCCACGTCGGCGATGCCCAGCAGCAGCGCCGCCAGCAGCGGGCCGGTGATGGACGAGGTGCCACCGACGGCGACGACGATGAGGAAATAGACCAGGAACTTGAGCGGAAAGCTCGGGTCCAGGCCCAGCACCTCGGCGCCCAACGCGCCGCCCAGGCCGGCCAGGCCCGAGCCCACCGCGAAGGTGGCGGCGAACACCAGGTTGACGTTGATGCCCAGGCTGGCGGCCACGCGCGGGTCGTCCACGCTGGCGCGCAACCGGCTGCCAAAGCGCGTGCGAGAGAGGATGAACTGCAGGCCCACCGTGAGCGCGGCGCAGATGGCGATGATGAACAGCCGGTAGTGCCCCATGCCCAGCGCGCCGTCGAACCACTCGGTGCGGCCGAGCAGCCATTCGGGCAGCTGGATGATCTGCTGCTGCGAGCCCATGAAGTAGTCGGTGGCGGCCACGGCCATGAAGGTCAGGCCGATGGAGAACAGCACCTGGTCCAGGTGCGGCTTGTTGTACATGGGCCGGTAGAGCGTGCGTTCGAGCACCGCCCCCACCAGCGCCGTGACGCCGAACGCGATGGGCAGACAGACGAGGAACGGCAGGCCCTGGTGCTGCATCAGCGCCACCGTGAGGTAACCGCCGAGCATGGCGAATGCGCCGTGGGCCAGGTTGATGAAGTTCATCAGCCCCATGGTCACCGACAGGCCCACGGCCAGGATGAACAGGAGCATGCCGTAGGCGATGCCGTCGAAGAGGATGGTCAGCATGGGACGTGTGGACCCCCGGGCGGGTGCACAGGGCACCCGCCATCAGGGTCTGGAAGGGACGGGAGAAGGGGCGCGGCCGGGGCCTGGCCTCACTGGGCCTTGCCCGGGTCCTTGACGTCGGTCACGGTCTGGATCTCGGTGTTCCACATCTGACCGTTGATCTTCTCGACCTTGCGCACGTACACGTTGTGCACCACGTCGCGGGTCTGCGCGTCGATGTAGATCGGGCCGCGCGGGCTCTCGACCACCTGGCCCTTCATGGCGTTGAGCAGGGCCTCGCCGCCCTCGCCCTTGGTTTTCTTCGCGCCTTCGTAGATCACGCGCATGCCGTCGTAGGCGCCCACGGCCATGAAGTTGGGGCGCATGCCGTTGTTGGCCTTGCCGAAGGCTTCGACGAACTTCTTGTTCAGCGGCGAGTTGTGCGCGGCCGAGTAGTGGTGCGCGGTGACCACGCCCAGCGCCACGTCGCCCATGCCGTTGAGGATGTCGTCATCGGTCACGCTGCCTTCGGCGATCATGCGGATGCCGGCCTTGTCCAGCCCGCGTTCCGCGAACTGCTTCATCAGCGCCGACCCGGCGCCCGACGGCACGAAGGTGAACAGCGCGTCGGGCTTGGCGTCGCGCACCTTCTGCAGGACGGGTGCAACGTCGGGGCTGCGCAGCGGCACGCGCAGGGTCTCGATCACCACGCCGCCGTTGGCCTGGAAGCGCTGGCTGAAGTACTTCTCGGAGTCCACGCCGGGGGCGTAGTCGGTCACCAGGCTCACCACCTTCTTGATGTTGTTCTTGGTCGCCCAGTCGGCCAACACCGTCACCACCTGCGGCACGGTGAAGCTGGTGCGCACGATGAAAGGCGAGGCCTGCGTGATGCTGGAGGTGGCCGCGGCCATCACCACCAGCGGCGTCTTGGACTGGGTGGCCACCGGTGCGGTGGCGAAGGCCAGCGGCGTGAGACCGAAGCCGGCCAGCACCTGCACCTTGTCGTTGATGACCATTTCCTGCGCGATGCGTTTGGTCACGTCGGGCGCGCCGGTGTCGTCCTTGACGATCAGCTGCACCTTCTTGCCCGCCACGGTGTCGCCGTTCTGCGCGACGTAGAGGCGGGCGGCGGCTTCGAGCTGTTTGCCGGTGGAGGCGAACGGCCCGGTCATGGGCAGGATCAGGCCGATCTTGAAGGTGTTGTCCTGAGCGGCGGCGTGGCCCAGGCTGCCGGCCAGCGCAAGGGCGGCGGCGGCGCGGATGAAGTGGCGTTTCTGCATGGTCTGTCTCCTGGTGTTTGCGGGTTTTCCCGTATGCAAGCCGCAGCAGGCTGGCGGCCGTTCAGGTTGCGAATGATCTCCGCCGCAGGCGACAGGGTCCAATGCTTTTGCCGGATCAGCTATGCATTTTGCTTATTCACTCAGGAGGCAGCGGTGTCGCCGGCGATCTGCCGCGCCACGCGACGCAACGCATCGAGCAAGGCCTGCGCCGCCGGCGTGGGCAGGTAGGCGGCGCGCCGCACCAGGCCGATCATGCGCGGCTCGTGGCGCACCGGCACCGGCAGTTCGGCCAGCAGGCCGGCGCGTATCTCGTCCTGCAGATGGCGCGGCGACATCAGCGCCAGCCGGTCGCTGCGGGCCAGCAGGGCCTGCATCATCAGCGCGCTGTTCACGCGCAGCGCGTCGGCCGGGATGGGAACGCCCGCCACCTTCAGCGCCTGCTCGAACGCGACCTGCGCCGGCGTGTTCGGCATCGGCATGATCCAGGCCGCTTCGCGCAGGTCTTTCCAGCCCAGGCGCGGCCGCTGCGCCAGCGGGTGGGCGGCGCGGGCCACCACCGCCAGGCGGTCGAGGAACAGGGTTTCCTGCTGCAGGTCGGCGCCGGGCAAGGCGGGCCGCAACGCGCCCACGATGAGGTCGATGTCGGCCTGGCGCAGCTGGTGCAGCAAGGCGTCGTAGGTGCCGTCGACGATGGTGATGACCAGGCCCGGGTGGTTCTGCAACACACGGTCCACCGCCAGCGACAGCAGGTGCCCGGTGGAGAACGGCAGCGTGCCGATGACCAGCCGGCCCTGCACCACACCGCGCCGTGCGGCCAGCTCGTCACCGGCCTGCTGCAGCTCGGCGCGCGCGAGCTTGAAGGCCTGCAGCGTGGCCTCGCCGGCCTCGGTCAGGCGCAGACCCTTGCGCGCCCGCACGAACAGCGGCGCGCCGGCCATGTGTTCCAGCTGCGCCAGGGTCTGGTGCACCGCGGGCTGGCTGATGTCCAGCGCCTGGGCGCTGGCGGTTTCGGTGCCGGTCTGCGCCAAGGACAGCAGCACCGCCAGGTGGCGCGCGCCCACGCCGGCGGCGAGGCGGCTGCCGGTCCAGCCCAGTGCGTCCGGGCTGTGGCCGCGTCGCGCGGGCGCATCCACCTGCGCCAGGTGGGCCAGGCCGCGCGCCGCGCGCAACGCGAGCACCTGGCCCAGGGGCGTGGGCGCCATGCCGCGGCCCGAGCGCTCGAACAGCAGGCCGCCCAGGTCGGCTTCCAGCGCCTGGATGGCGCGCACCACGGACGACTGCGACAGGTGCAGCGCGCTGGCCGCGGCCACGGTGCTGCCCGTGGCCGCGACGGCGCACAGCGCGCGCAGCGGCTTGAGCTGGTTCAGCAGCGGAGGAACATTGGACATGCATCACCTTGGGCGCACGGAGTGCCGCCGATTATGGAAGCGCGTGCGCCCTGCCCTGGCGCACCCGGGGCTGCCCTATAGTCCCGCCCATGGCACGCCGCGACACCCCCCCGACGACCCCGCCCCGCCCCGCCGCCGCCGTGGCGGCCAGCCCCATCCCGGACAGCGGCATCACCCTGCAGGCCGAGCCCGGCCACCTGATCCGCCGCGCGCACCAGCTGGCGGTGTCCACCTTCCACGACTCGCACGGCCGGCAGATCACGCCGGTGCAGTACGCCATCCTGCGGGCGCTGCAGGACACGCCGGGCATCGACCAGGTGACCCTGGCCGACAAGGTGGCGCTGGACACCTCGACCACCGCCGACATTGCCACCCGGCTGGAAAGCAAGGGCTGGATCGTGCGCGAGCTGCTGCCGCGCCGCCAGCGCGCGCTGCACCTCACGCCCGAAGGCGAAGCGGTGCTGGCCGACATGCTGCCGCGCGTGGTGCCCATGTACCGCCAGCTGCTGGCGCCGCTGGCGCCCGCCGAGCAGGCCGAGTTCCTGCGCCTGCTGCGCAAGTTCGTGCTGCTCAACGAGCCTGCAGCCCCCGAACAGAATTCGGGAAAACCCGAAGCCTGACCCCCTTCTGCTGCCGCGCGCAAGTTCCTACAATGCCCCACATTCAGCATACTGAATGAAGACACCCACCCACCAACGGAGACGCCCCATGTTCCCCCTCAACACCTGGTACGTCGCTGCGCGCAGCGAAGAGATTCCCGCCGACAAGCCGCTGGGCCGGCGCATCTGCAACCAGCCCATGGCCTTCTTCCGCAACAGCGCGGGCGTGGTGGCGGCGGTGCTCGATTTCTGCCCGCACCGCGGTGCGCCCCTGTCGCTGGGTTTTGTCGAAGGCGACACCCTGGTGTGCGGCTACCACGGCCTGGCCATGGGCTGCGACGGCAAGACCGTGTCCATGCCCTGCCAGCGCGTGCGCGGCTTCCCGGCTATCCGCAGCTTTGCGGTGCACGAGGCACACGGCTTCGTCTGGGTCTGGCCGGGCGACGCGGCCCTGGCCGACGTGGCGCTGGTGCCCACCTTCGAATGGCAGGGCAACCCGGCCTTCGGTTACGGCGGCGGGCTCTACCACATCGCCTGCGACTACAGGCTCATGATCGACAACCTGATGGACCTGACGCACGAGACCTACGTGCACAGCAACAGCATCGGCCAGAAGGAAATCGACGAAGTGCCGTGCCAGACCCGGGTCGACGGCGACCACGTGGTCACCGAACGCTACATGGAAGGCATCGAGGCGCCACCGTTCTGGAAGATGGCGCTGCGCCTGAACGACCTGCCCGACGACCAGCCGGTCGACCGCTGGCAGATCTGCCACTTCACGCCGCCCAGCCACGTGATGATCGAAGTGGGCGTGGC
>NZ_JBPCSJ010000436.1:0-6630 GCF_051007235.1 Hydrogenophaga sp.
AGCATCCAGGACAGCTCGCGCCGCGTCGCCGAGATCCTGGGCACGGTGGAGGGCATCGCGTTCCAGACCAACATCCTCGCGCTCAACGCCGCGGTGGAGGCGGCGCGCGCCGGCGAACAGGGCCGTGGCTTTGCCGTCGTGGCGGCCGAGGTGCGTAACCTCGCCCAGCGCAGCGCGGATGCGTCCAAGGACATCCGCGGCCTGATCTCGGGCAGTGTCGACCGGGTCGATCAGGGCTCAGCCCTCGTCGAACAGGCACGCAGCGCGATGGACGAGGTGGTGACCGACACCCTGCGGGTGATGGAGGCCATGTCCGACGTCGCCTCGACCAGTTCCGAGCAGGGCCGTGCGATCTCTGAGGTGGCCCAATCGATCCAGCAGATGGACCAGGTGACACAGCAGAACGCCGCCCTGGTGCAGGAAAGCGCGGCAGCGTCCGCCCATTTGCGCCAGCAGGCCCTGGCACTGACCAGCGCCGTGGCGCGCTTCGATCTCGGCGCGGTCAGAGACTGAAGTCGTACTCGATGGTGATCGGGGCGTGGTCGCTGAACTTCTCGCCCTTGTAGATCGCTTCGCTGCGCGCCGCTTCGGCAATCGCGGGCGTGGCCAAGTGGTAGTCCAGCCGCCACCCCACGTTGTTGGCGTAGGCCTGGCCGCGGTTGCTCCACCACGTGTAACAGGTCTCGGTGGTGTCGGGCTGCAGCCGGCGATACACGTCGACCAGGCCACCGTCGCTCAGCAGCTTGGTCATCCAGGCGCGCTCCTCGGGCAGGAAGCCGCTGTTCTTCTGGTTGCTGCGCCAGTTCTTCAGGTCGGCGTTCTGGTGCGCGATGTTCACGTCGCTGCAGATGACGAAGTCGCGCTGGGCTTTGAGCGCCATCAGGTGCGGGTAGAACACGTCCAGAAAGCGGTACTTGGCTTCCTGCCGCTCGGGGCCAGACGACCCGCTGGGGCAGTACACGCTGATGATGGAGCGTTTGGCTTTGGGCGTGTCAAAGCGCAGTTCCAAGTAGCGGCCCTCGGCGTCGAACTCGCCGCCGTCAAAGCCCACCACCACGTCGCTGGGCTCGTGGCGGGTGTAGACCGCCACGCCGGAATAACCCTTTTTCTCGGCGAAGTGGAAATGTCCCTGCAGACCGGCCAGCTGCTCGAAGCGGCCGCTCACATCGGGCGCCTGGGCCTTGACTTCCTGCACACAAATACAATCGGGCGCATGCGATGCCAGCCAGGCTTCCAGCCCTTTGCTGGTGGCCGAGCGGATGCCGTTGAGGTTGAGGCTGGTCAGTTTGAACAAGGAATTCCCCATGTCGTTGGATGCAGGCCCGGCCGTTGCCGGGGCGGATGCTGGTGGTGCGCTGGCGCAGGACTTCGTGCAGTTCTGCGTGGACTCGGGCGTGCTGCGCTTTGGCGAGTTCAAGACCAAGGCCGGGCGCCTCTCGCCCTACTTTTTCAACGCCGGCCTGTTCGACGACGGTGCCAAGCTCGGGCGGCTCGCGCAATTCTATGCACAGGCCCTGGTGGCCAGCGGCATTGAATTCGACATGATTTTTGGCCCCGCCTACAAGGGCATCCCGCTGGGTGCGGCGGTCGCCATCGAACTGGCCCGCCTGGGCCGCAACGTGCCCTTTGCCTACAACCGCAAGGAAGCCAAGGACCACGGCGAGGGCGGTTCGCTGGTCGGTGCGCCGCTCAAGGGCCGCGTCCTGATCGTGGACGACGTGATGAGCGCCGGCACCGCCGCGCGCGAGTCGATCGCCCTGATCCAGGCCGCGGGCGCCACGCCGCACGCGGTGGCGATCGCGCTGGACCGTCAGGAAAAAGCCACTGAAGTGGGCCCGGACGGCACCGTGCGTGACGTGGACCACAGCGCTGTGCAGTACGTGCGCGGCCAGCTCGGCTTGCAGGTCTGCGCCATTGCGACGCTGGCCGATTTGCTGCAGTATCTGTCGCTCCACACGGGAGCCGACCTGAACCAGCACCGCGACCGCGTGCTGGCCTACCGCGAACGCTACGGCGTTGCCTGATGAATCCCCTGCCGCTTTTTCGCCTGCCCGCGCGCGCTGCGCTGCATCCCCTGACCGTTGCCCTGGGCCTGTGCCTGCTGGCCGGCACGGCCGCGGCCCAGAACAACACGGGGGGCATCTACAGCTGCACCGACAGCAAGGGCCGGCGCCTGACGTCGGACCGCCCCATTCCCGAATGCCTGGACCGCGAACAGCGGGAGCTGGGCAAGACCGGCATCGTCAAACGCGTGGTGCCCCCCAGCTACACCGCTGAGGAACGCGCCCGGCTGGACGCCCAGCGCAAGGCCGAAGAGCTGCAGCTGGCGCGGGTGGCCGAAGAAAAACGCCGCGACCGCGCCCTGCTGGTGCGCTACCCCAACCAGGCCATGCACGACAAGGAGCGGACCGACGCGCTGCTGCAGATCGACGAAGTGGTCGGCGCGGTGAACAAGCGCCAGGAAGCGCTGGCGCGCCAGCGCAAGGAGATCGACGTCGAACTGGAGTTCTACCAGGGCGACGTCAACAAGGCCCCGTCGTGGCTCAAGCGCAAGCTCGAAGACAACGAACAGCAGGTGCAGATCCAGAAGCGCTTCCTGGCCGAGCAGGCGCAGGAGAAGCAGCGCATCAACGGCCGCTTCGACGAGGAACTGGCGAAGCTCAAGCAGCTCTGGGCCACCGGCGTCAAACCCTGAACCCGGCCCGCCAGACAAAAGGCCCGCAACGGCGGGCCTTTTTGCATGGGGACAGGGTGCTCAGCCCTGCAGCTTCTGGCGCAGCAGGTCGTTGGCCTGCTGCGGGTTGGCCTTGCCCTTGCTGGCCTTCATGACCAGGCCCACCAAGGCGTTGAAGGCCTTGTCCTTGCCAGCGCGGAACTGCTCGACCATGGGCGCGTTGGCGGTCATCACCTCGTCGATGATCTTCTCCAGCGCGCCGGAGTCGTTCATTTGCTTGAGGCCTTTGGATTCGATGATGGCGTCCACATCCTGACCGTCGCCAGCCCACAGCGCGTCCATCACCTGCTTGGCGGCGTTGTTCGATACCGTGCCGTCGGCGATGCGCTTCAGAAGCGCCGCCAGCGTGTCGGCGCTCACCGGCACCTGCGCGATGTCTTTCTCTTCGTTGTTCAAGCGGCGCGAAACCTCGCCCATGATCCAGTTGCTGGCCATCTTGGCCTGGCCGCTGGCCTTGGCCGCCGTCTCGAAGTAGGCCGCCATCGCCGGGCTCTGGGTCAGCGTGGTCGCGTCGTACTCGGGCAGACCGTAGGCCTGCACCAGCCGCTCGGCCATCTGGCGCGGCAGCTCGGGCATGCCAGCCTTCACTTCATCGACCCACGAGCGCGCAATCACCAGCGGCGGCAGATCCGGGTCGGGGAAGTAGCGGTAGTCGGCCGCGTCTTCCTTGGTGCGCATGGCGCGGGTTTCGCCGGTGTCGGGATCGAACAGCACCGTGGCCTGCTGGATCTCGAAGCCGTCTTCGATCTGCTCGATCTGCCAGCGGATCTCGTAGTCGATCGCCTGCTGCATGAACTTGAACGAGTTCAGGTTCTTGATCTCGCGGCGTGTACCCAGCGGCGCGCCCGGCTTGCGCACCGACACGTTGGCATCGCAACGGAACGAGCCTTCCTGCATGTTGCCGTCGCAGACCCCGATCCAGGTCACGATCTTGTGCAGCTCTTTGGCATAGGCCACGGCCTCGGCGCTGGAACGCATGTCGGGCTCGGTCACGATCTCCAGCAGCGGCGTGCCGGCGCGGTTGAGGTCGATGCCGCTCTGGCCGATGAAGTCCTCGTGCAGAGACTTGCCCGCGTCTTCTTCCAAATGGGCACGGACGAGACGAACAGTCTTCTTCTCATCACCCAAAAAGAACGACACCTCACCACCCTGCACCACCGGGATCTCGAACTGGCTGATCTGGTAGCCCTTGGGCAGGTCGGGGTAGAAGTAGTTCTTGCGAGCGAACACGCTTTGCTCGGCGATGTGCGAGCCCAGCGCCAGACCGAGCCGGATGGCATGCGCCACCGCTTCACGGTTCATCACCGGCAGCGTGCCCGGCAGGGCTAGGTCCACCGCGCAGGCCTGGGTGTTGGGCTCGGCGCCGAAGGCGGTGGGCGCGCGGCTGAAGATCTTGCTCTTCGTCGCCAGCTGGGCGTGCGTCTCGAAGCCGATCACGACTTCATAGCCTTGCACCAGCAGGGAAGCTTGTTTTTTCTCGCTCATGTTCAGAAGCCCTCCGGCGTCTTCGTGTGCCAGTCTGTCGCGCGCTGGAACGCATCGGCCGTCTGCAGCAGTTCGGCCTCGCGGAAGTAATTGCCGATCAGCTGCAGGCCCACGGGCAAGTGACCCGCGCCGAAACCGGCCGGCACGCTCATGCCGGGCAGGCCGGCGAGCGAGCCGGGCAGCGAGAAGATGTCGGCCAGGTAGTTGGCGACGGGGTCGTCGCTCATCTCGCCGATCTTCCAGGCGGTGGTAGGCGCGGCGGGGCCGGCGATCACGTCGCACTGCGTGAAGGCTTGCTGGAAGTCCTGCGCGATCAGGCGGCGGATCTGCTGCGCCTTGAGGTAATACGCATCGTAGTAGCCGTGGCTCAACACGTAGGTGCCGATCATGATGCGGCGCTGTACCTCGGGGCCGAAGCCCTCGCTGCGCGACTTCTTGTACATGTCGGTCAGGTCGTCGAACTGTGCGGCGCGGTGGCCAAACTTCACGCCGTCGAAACGGCTGAGGTTGGACGAGGCCTCGGCCGGGGCGATGATGTAGTAGACCGGGATGGACAGCTGGGTGCGCGGCAGCGAGATGTCGACCAGCGTGGCGCCGAGCTTCTGGTATTCGCTCAGCGCGGCGCGCACGGCGGCGATCACATCGGGCGCGCAGCCTTCGCCGAAGAACTCCTTGGGCAGACCGATGCGAAGGCCCTTGAGCGGCTGTGCGGCGGTCGCGCCTTCGCGGGGCTGACCCAGCAAACGTGTGTAGTCCTCGGCCGGGTGGTCCAGGCTGGTGGAGTCGCGGTCGATGTCCGGACCGGCCATGGCCGTCAGCAGCGTGGCGCAGTCGGCGGCGCTGCGCGCCATGGGGCCGGCCTGGTCCAGGCTGGAGGCGAAGGCCACCATGCCGTAGCGCGAGCAGCGGCCGTAGGTGGGCTTGATACCGGTGACGTTGCAGAAGCTGGCGGGCTGGCGGATGGAGCCGCCGGTGTCGGTGCCGGTGACGGCCGGCGCCAGGCGCGCGGCCACGGCCACGGCCGAGCCGCCCGACGAACCGCCGGGCACGCGCTCGGTGTCCCAGGGGTTGCGGGCCACGCCGTAAGCGGAGTTTTCATTGCTGCCGCCCATGGCGAACTCGTCGCAGTTGAGCTTGCCCAGGGTCACCGCACCGGCTTTGGCCAGGTTCGCCACCACGGTGGCGTCGAACGGACTTTTGTAACCCTCCAGCATCTTGCTGCCGGCGGTGGTCGGGAAACCTTGGGTGACGAAGATGTCCTTGTGCGCCAGCGGCACACCCAGCAGCGGGCCGCGCTCGCCGGCCGCGATGCGGGCATCGGCGGCTTGGGCCTGCGCCAGCGTCAGGTCTTCGTTGAACGCCAGGTAGGCGCCCAGGTTCTGGTGCTGCTTCGCGCGCGCCAGCAGGGCCTGTGCGGCTTCGACGGAGGAGGTTTTCTTGTCGGCGATGGCGGCGGCCAGTTCGGCCACGCCCATCTGGTGGAGGTCGTTCAAGCTCATTCGATCACCTTGGGCACGAGGAACAGGCCGCGCTCGACGGCGGGCGCGCTTTGCTGGTTGGCCTCGCGGTTGTTGGGTTCGCTGGCCACGTCCGGGCGCAGGCGCAGGCTGACGTGGTCGATCACGGCCGTGGGGTGGGCCAGCGGCTCGACGCCGGTGGTGTCCACCGCGTTCATCTGCTCAACGATGTCGAAAAAGCCGTTGAGCTGGCCCAGCATGCGCTCGCTCTGGGTACTGCTCAGTTCCAGGCGCGCCAGGTTGGCGATGCGCCCGATGTCGGACAGGGTCAGGGACATGGGGAAGAGTCGGTTCGGGGTAAGAAGAAAGAAAACAGCCCAACAGCGGAAAAACTCCACTGAAACGGGGTGTAAGCGAGCGAAAAGCCCCGCGAAGCGTGCAGTTGTACACAGGGGATACGGTATTATCCAAGGTTTGGCGGCGCGGCCCATGCGCAACCGGTTTTTGCCGCCGAATCAAAGACTTAAGGCACACACCGCCCACCCCCAGACCCCGGCGATGGCCGCCCGAAGCGGCGCCCATGCCCCACAGGATTCCTGCACCATGTTTGAAGCATTTCGTCGCCAGTTCTCGACCGATCTGGCGATCGACCTTGGCACCGCCAACACCCTGATCTACGTCCGCGGCAAGGGCATCGTGCTCGACGAGCCCTCGGTGGTCTCGATCCGCCACGAAGGCGGCCCCCAGGGCAAGAAGACCATCCAGGCCGTGGGCAAGGAAGCCAAGGCCATGCTGGGCAAGGTGCCCGGCAACATCGAAGCGATCCGCCCGATGAAAGACGGCGTGATCGCCGACTTCACCGTCACCGAGCAGATGCTCAAGCAGTTCATCAAGATGGTGCACCCGCGCTCGATGTTCAAGCCGAGCCCGCGCATCATCATCTGCGTGCCCTGC
>NZ_JBPCSJ010000437.1:0-5962 GCF_051007235.1 Hydrogenophaga sp.
TCAAAGGGCTTGCCCTGTCCCCAGGCGCGGCTGAACACCGGCAGGCCGCCCACGGTCAGCGGCAGCTCTCGGTTGGGTTTTTTGAAGCGGAATCGCACGGTGCGCTCGTCGACCAGATCCAGGCCCGCCACGTCTTCCAGCACGGTCTTCCACGATGGCGCGGTGTGCGGCCCCATCAGGGTGTCGAAGCTGTGCTTCACGTCGGCGGCCAGCACCGGGCGCCCATCGTGGAAGCGCGCCTCCCGCCGCAGGCGGAAGGTGGCCGAGAGCCGGTCCGGCGCCACCTCCACGTCTTCGGCCAGCAGACCGTAACCCGATCCGGTCTCGTCCAGCGCGCCGGTCAGCAGCGTGTCGAACATCAGCGACGACAGGTAGGCCGGTGCGTTGCCGCGCAGCGTGAAGGGGTTGTACTTATCGAAGGTGGACACCCGCAGGTTGCTGACCAGACGCAGTTCACCGCCCTTGGGGGCCTCGGCGTTCACATAACCGAAGTGTGTGAAACCTGCGGGGTACTTCAGCTCGCCCCACAAAGCATACCCGTGGGCCGCCTGGGCGCCCGGCGCGCCCGCCAGCAGGGCCATGGCCAGGCCGCAGGAAGCGAGCAGCGGGCGGAGCCAGGGCGGGGTGAAGTGCATGCGACAATTCTGCTGGAATTTTCTTTGGAGATAGAACAATGGGTTTTCTCGCAGGCAAGAAACTGCTGATCACGGGCGTGCTGTCCAACCGCTCCATCGCCTACGGCGTGGCCAAGGCCTGCCACCAGCAGGGTGCCGAGCTGGCTTTCAGCTACGTGGGTGAGCGTTTCAAGGACCGCATCACCGATTTCGCAGCCGAATTCGACTCCAAGCTGATCTTCGATTGCGACGTCAGCTCCGACGAGCAGATCGACAAGATGTTTGCCGACCTCTCACAGGTCTGGCCCAAGTTCGACGGCTTCGTGCACAGCATCGGCTTTGCTCCGCGCGAGGCCATCGCCGGCGACTTCATGGACGGGCTCTCGCGCGAGAACTTCCGCATCGCCCACGACATCAGCGCTTACAGCTTCCCCGCGATGGCCAAGGCCGCCCTGCCCTACCTCAACGACAAAGCCTCGCTGCTGACCCTGAGCTACCTGGGCGCGCTGCGCATCATCCCGCACTACAACACCATGGGCCTGGCCAAGGCCAGCCTGGAAGCCTCGGTGCGGTACCTGGCCGAATCGCTGGGTCCGCGCGGCATGCGCGTCAACGGCATCAGCGCCGGCCCCATCAAGACCCTGGCCGCCAGCGGCATCAAGGACTTCGGCAAGCTGTTGTCGGTGGTGGCCAACGCATCGCCGATTCGCCGCAACATCACCATCGATGAAGTGGGCAACGTGGCGGCCTTCCTGCTGTCCGACCTCGCGTCGGGCCTGACGGCCGAAATCACCTACGTCGACGGCGGCTTCAGCCAGACCGGCGGCATCAGCCGCGACAGCGAACAGGTGGCCTGACCAGGTCGCGCAACGGCGACGGCCCTGCGATGTCGCCCGACCGTTCTGTCCATCCGCCCAGCCGCCGACAGGCGCTGGGCTTTTTTTGTGCCCTGCTGACCTGCCCACTGCTGCCAGCCGTGGGCGCCGAACCTCCGCCGCTCATGCGGGCCAACGTGTACCGGCCCGGCGTCGACCTGAGCGCTTACTGGCTGAGCGAAAAGTACGACGGCGTGCGGGCCCTCTGGGACGGCCAGCGCCTGCTCACGCGCGGTGGGCAAGCCATCGTGGCACCCGACTGGTTCACGGCGGGCTGGCCCACTCAGCCCATGGACGGTGAAGTCTGGGGCGGGCGGGGTCGGTTTGAATCCACTGTCTCCACCGTGCGGCAACAGCAGCCGGACGACGAGGCCTGGCGCCGGTTGCGGTTCATGGTGTTCGACCTGCCAGCGTACCCCGGCGTGTTCACCGAGCGCCTGCACGCCTACCAGGCACTGGTCGCCAGCCTGGGTCAAGCCTGGGTGGTGGCGGTCCCGCAAGAGCGGGTTGCGGACCACGCCCACCTGCTGCGCCGGCTCGATCAAATGGTGCGGGAGGGCGGCGAAGGCCTGATGCTGCACCGCGCCGATGCGGCCTACCGGACCGAACGCAACGACGACCTGCTCAAGGTCAAGCCGCACGAAGACGCCGAAGCCCGCGTGCTCGGCCACGAACCCGGGCGCGGCAAACACCTCGGTCGCCTGGGCGCTTTGCTGGTGGAAACGCCAGAAGGGCTGCGCTTTCGCATCGGCAGCGGCCTCACCGACGCACAGCGGGTGTTGCCGCCACCGGTGGGCAGCTGGATCACTTACCGCTTCCGGGGCCAGCACGGCAGCGGTCTGCCTAGGTTTGCCACCTTTGTGCGGGTGCGGACCGACGCGGACCTCAACGGCCTGCCGATCACCCGCCCCTGAAGCGCCTCACGTCAGGTGCTGGCCTGTTTGAGCAAGGTGTAAAGCTGGTCCTTCAGCGCCAGCTTTTCCTTTTTGAGCTGCTCGATTTCCAGCTGCGTGCCCGGCTCGATGTGGGCTTCCTTGTTCTTGATCCGCTGGTCCAGCTCGTTGTGTTTGTCGAACAGGCGCGTGAAGTGAACGTCGTGGCCTTTGAGCTTGCTGATCAGATCGCGGTATTCAGGAAACATGCGGTTCCTCCGGGTCGGTTGATGTGCAGCGGGGGCTTGGGCCACCCACTTTCATCTTACGCCCGGCACCACGCGCCAGCGCCAAAAGCCTTCACTTCTGCACGCAGTCGGCGTAGTAACGCACCACGCCATCCTGACCGGATTCCTGCACCAGGCCGTGGATATCGGTCTCGAAACCCGGGCACTCGCGCGCGAACTCGCGGTTGAACTTGAGGTAGTCCACGATCTTTTTGTTGAACACCTCGCCCGGGACCAGCAGCGGGATGCCAGGCGGGTAAGGCGTCACCAGGCTGGTGGTGATGCAGCCTTCCAGGTCGTCGATCGGCACCCGTTGTGTGGTGCGGCGCGCGATCTGCGCGAACGCGTCGCTGGGCGTCATTGCCGGCGTGTGGTCGCTCAGGTACATGTCAGTGGTCAGGCGCGCAATGTCGTACTTGGCGTAGAGCTGGTGCACGTGCTGGCACAGGTCGCGCAGACCCATCTGCTCGTAGCGGGGCTGCTTGGCGCAGAACTCCGGCATGATCCGCCACATCGGCTGGTTCTTGGCGTAGTCGTCCTTGAACTGCTGAAGCGCGGTCAGCAGCGTGTTCCAGCGGCCCTTGGTGATGCCGATGGTGAACATGATGAAGAACGAGTACAGGCCGGTCTTCTCGACCACCACGCCGTGCTCGGCCAGGAATTTGGTGACGATGGAGGCCGGGATGCCGGTGGGCTCGAAGCGGCCGTCCAGGTTCAGGCCCGGCGTGACGATGGTGGCCTTGATCGGGTCCAGCATGTTGAAGCCCGGCGCCATGTCGCCGAAGCCGTGCCAGTCGTCCTCGGTGTCCTTGTCGTCCTTCTCGCGGTTGAGCACCCAGTCGCTGGCGCGGCCGATGCCTTCGTCCACCAGTTCGTCCGGCCCCCAGACCTTGAACCACCAGTCGTCGTCGCCGAATTCGGCGTCGATATGGCGCATGGCGCGGCGGAAGTCCAGCGCCTCGGCAATGCTTTCTTCCACCAGCGCGGTGCCCCCGGGCGGCTCCATCATGGCGGCGGCCACGTCGCAGCTGGCGATGATGCTGTACTGCGGGCTGGTGCTGGTGTGCATCAGGTAGGCCTCGTTGAAGAGGTGGCGGTCCAGCTTGGTGCTCTGCGAGTCCTGCACCAGCACATGGCTGGCCTGGCTGATGCCGGCCAGCAGCTTGTGAATGGACTGCGTCGCGTAGACCACCGACTGCTGCGGGCGCGCCCGCTTCTTACCCATGGCGTGGAAGGTGCCGTAGAACGGGTGGAAGGCCGCGTGCGGTAACCAGGCTTCGTCGAAATGCAGGTTCTCGACGTAGCCGTCCAGCAGGTTCTTGATGGTCTCGGTGTTGTAGAGCACACCGTCGTAGGTCGACTGTGTCAGCGTCAGGATGCGCGGCTTGACCTTCTCGGCGTCCACACCGGCCAGCAGCGGGTTGGCTCGGATCTTGGCCTGGATGGCTTCGATCTCGAACTCGGCCTGCGGGATGGGACCGATGATCCCGTAGTGGTTGCGCGTGGGCTTGAGGAACACGGGAATCGCGCCCGTCATGATGATCGAGTGCAGGATGGACTTGTGGCAGTTGCGGTCCACCACCACCACGTCGCCCGGCGCCACCGTGTGGTGCCAAACCATCTTGTTCGAGGTTGAGGTGCCGTTGGTCACGAAGTAGCAGTGGTCGGCGTTGAAGATCCGCGCCGCGTTGCGTTCGCTGGCGCCGATCGCGCCGTTGTGGTCCAGCAACTGGCCCAGCTCTTCCACCGCATTGCACACGTCGGCGCGCAGCATGTTCTCGCCGTAGAACTGGTGGTACATCTGGCCCACCGGGCTCTTGAGAAAAGCCACGCCGCCGGAGTGACCCGGGCAATGCCACGAATACGAACCGTCTTCGGCGTAGTCCAGCAGCGCCTTGAAGAACGGCGGCTGGATGCCTTCCAAGTAGCTCTTGGCCTCGCGGATGATGTGCCGCGCCACGAACTCGGGCGTGTCCTCGAACATGTGGATGAAGCCGTGCAACTCGCGCAGGATGTCGTTGGGCAGGTGGCGGCTGGTTTTGGTCTCGCCGTGCACGTAGATCGGTACCTCGGCGTTCTTGCGGCGCACCTCATCAATGAAGTTGCGCAGGTTCAGCACGGCCGGGTCCAGGTCCGGGCCGGGCGTGAACTCTTCGTCATCGATGGACAGGATGAAGGCGCTGGCGCGGCTTTGCTGCTGCGCGAACTGCGACAGGTCACCATAACTGGTCACACCGACGACTTCAAAGCCCTCGGTTTCAATGGCCTGCGCGAGCGCGCGAATGCCCAGGCCGGAGGTGTTCTCCGAGCGGAAGTCCTCGTCGATGATGACGATGGGGAAGCGGAATTTCATGAGGTTCTCCGGGCTGGTACCGACGTCGCCAAGCCAAATGGCTCCAAGGCAGGCGCGAAGTGTACGGAAAACACATGGCGCCCGAGCCGATACGATCGACCCAGAGCGCAGAATGTGGCAAGGGTCCGACAGATGCGCCGGCCCAACCCGAACCGAGAGGACTTCTTTCATGGCCGATTCCACCCTGTGGTGGCTGCTGACCGGTGCCCTGGTGGCGCTGGAACTGCTGACCGGAACCTTCTATTTGCTGATGCTCGCCCTCGGCGCAGCGGCCGCCGCACTGGTCGCACACACGGGCGCTGCCCAAACGGCGCAGATCGTGGTGGCAGCGCTGGTCGGTCTGGGCGCCGTGCTGGGCTTAACTTGGCTGCGCCGCCGCCGCCCTGGCGATCCGTCCGTGCGCGCGCAACGCAGCGTCAACCTGGACGTGGGCGAGGTGGTGCAGGTGGACGCCTGGCAGACCGACGGCACGGCACAGGTGAAATACCGGGGCGCCTCTTGGACCGTTGTGTTGCCTGCCGGCACCACGCCTGCGCCCGGCCCCCACCGCGTCACCGAACTGGTGGGCAGCCGCCTGCTGGTCGAAAAAGTTTGAAACCGAGGAGGAATCCCCAATGGAAATCGCTGTCCTGCTGTTCGTCATCGCGGCCATCTTCGTGGTGCGCGCCATCAAAGTCGTGCCCCAGCAAAACGCCTGGGTGGTCGAGCGCCTGGGCAAGTACCACGCCTCGCTCGCGCCTGGGCTGAACTTCCTCGTCCCCTTCATAGACAAGGTGGCCTACAAGCACAGCCTGAAAGAAATCCCGCTGGACGTGCCCAGCCAGGTCTGCATCACGCGGGACAACACCCAGCTGCAGGTGGACGGCATCCTGTACTTCCAGGTCACCGACCCCATGCGCGCGAGCTACGGCTCGTCCAACTACATCGTCGCCGTCACGCAGCTGGCACAAACCTCGCTGCG
>NZ_JBPCSJ010000438.1:0-1879 GCF_051007235.1 Hydrogenophaga sp.
GATCAAGACCATGGAAGTCCATTCCAACGAAATCGCCCGTGACGTCTCCGAGACCCTGCGCAATCTCACGGCTGCACAGTACACCGCCGCCAACCCCGTCCAGGTGTGCCCCGCCAAGTGGATCGAAGGCGAAAAGACCCTGGCACCTTCCCTGGACCTGGTCGGCAAGATCTGATCCCCCCTGCGCCGCCCCATGCGGCGCGTCATCCCCCCAGGGGGACAACGCGTGCGGCCCGGCAGAGCCGGTTCCGCCGCGTTCTGGATGAAGTCACTTCGCTTCGGCGCTGTTTCTGTGCCTCCTTTCCTGGCAGTTCCGCTGCCCCATGGGCTTGCCTGCAGGCCCATGCACCAGCGGCCTTCCGCACCTTCATTTTCCTTTTCAGGAGTTCCCCATGCTTGACGACACCCTCAAGGCCCAATTGCAGCAATACCTGGGCATGCTGCGCCAGCCGATCACGCTGATCGCGTCGCTGGACGACAGCGCCACCGGCGCTGAGATGCGTTCGCTCCTGGAAACCATCGCCAGCCTGTCGGACAAGGTCACGCTGGACACCTCGGGCAACGATGCACGCAAGCCGTCGTTCGTGATCGCCCGTGCCGGTGAAACCGCGGGTGTGCGCTTTGCCGGTCTGCCGCTGGGCCACGAGTTCACCTCGCTGGTGCTGGCCCTGCTGTGGACCGGTGGTCACCCGCCCAAGGTGGAACAGGAGGTCATCGACTCCATCAAGGCGCTGGACGGTGATTTCCGCTTCGAGGTCTACATGTCCCTGACCTGCCACAACTGCCCGGACGTGGTGCAGGCGCTGTCGCTCATGGCCATCGTCAACCCCAAGATCCAGACCGTGGTGATCGAAGGCGGCGCGTTCCAGCAGGAAGTGACCGAGCGCGAGATCATGGCCGTGCCCATGGTGTTCATGAACGGCCAGGTGTTCGCCTCCGGCCGTATGAGCGTGGAAGAGATCGTCGCCAAGCTCGACACGAAGTCGGGCGAGCGCGAAGCCGCCAAACTCAACGCCAAGGATCCTTACGACGTGCTGATCGTTGGTGGTGGCCCGGCCGGTGCGGCCGCGGCGGTGTACGCCGCCCGCAAGGGCATCCGCGTCGGCGTGGCGGCCGAGCGTTTTGGCGGCCAGACCAACGACACCATGGCGATCGAGAACTACATCTCGGTGCTGGAAACCGACGGCCCCAAGTTCGCCGCGGCGCTGGAAGCCCAGGTGCGCCACTACGAGGTGGATCTGATGAACCTGCAGCGCGCACAGAAGCTGATTCCCGCCAGCGAGCCGGGCGGTCTGGTGACGGTGCAGATGGAGAATGGCGGCGAGCTCAAGGCGCGCAGCGTCATCCTGTCCACCGGCGCGCGCTGGCGCAATGTCAACGTGCCGGGCGAGCAGGCATACAAGAACAAGGGCGTGGCGTACTGCCCGCACTGCGATGGCCCGCTGTTCAAGGGCAAGCGCACGGCGGTCATCGGTGGCGGCAACTCGGGTGTTGAAGCGGCCATCGACCTGGCCGGCATCGTGCAGCACGTGACCCTGATCGAGTTCGCCGACCAGCTCAAGGCCGACGCGGTGCTGGTGAGCAAGCTCAAAAGCCTGCCCAACGTCACCATCCACGTGAACGCGCAGACCACCGAGATCACCGGCGTGGACCCGGACGGCAAAGACACGGGCAAGGTCACCGGCCTGAAGTACAAGGACCGCGCCACGAACCAGGAGCATCTCGTGCCGCTGGAAGGCGTGTTCGTGCAGATCGGTCTGGAGCCCAACACCGAGTTCCTCAAGGGCACGGTCGAGCTCAGCCGCTTCGGCGAAATCGTGGTCGATGCCAAGGGCCACACCAACGTGGAAGGCGTGTTCGCCGCCGGCGACTGCACGAC
>NZ_JBPCSJ010000439.1:0-4906 GCF_051007235.1 Hydrogenophaga sp.
GGAGCAGGGCGACATCTGGCGCATGTGCCAGGTCAAGGACGCCGCCATCCGCGACTGGGTCAAGCTGGCCGTCAACCGCGCCCGCAACTCCGGCATGCCGGTGGTGTTCTGGCTCGATCAGTACCGTCCGCACGAAGCGCAGCTGATCACCAAGGTCAAGATGTACCTGCACGAGCACAACACGGCCGGTCTGGACATCCAGATCATGAGCCAGGTGCGTGCGATGCGTTACACGCTGGAGCGCGTGATCCGTGGCCTGGACACGATCAGCGCCACCGGCAACATCCTGCGCGACTACCTGACCGACCTGTTCCCGATCATGGAGCTGGGCACCTCTGCCAAGATGCTGTCCATCGTGCCGCTGATGGCCGGTGGTGGCATGTACGAAACCGGTGCTGGCGGCTCGGCGCCCAAGCACGTGCAGCAGCTGGTGGAAGAAAACCACCTGCGCTGGGATTCGCTGGGTGAATTTCTGGCGCTGGCCGTTTCGCTGGAAGACCTGGGGCTCAAGACCGGCAACGCCAAAGCCAAGATCCTGGCCAAGGCGCTGGATGCGGCCACCGGCAAGCTGCTGGACAACAACAAGAACCCGTCGCCCAAGACCGGGCAGCTGGACAACCGTGGCAGCCAGTTCTACCTGGCGATGTACTGGGCCCAGGAGCTGGCCGCGCAGACCGAAGACGCCGCGCTGGCCGCCCAGTTCGCACCCTTGGCCCAGCAGCTGACGGACAACGAGCAGACCATCGTGGCCGAGCTGGCGGCGGTGCAGGGCCAGCCGGTGGACATCGGCGGTTACTACCAGCCTGATACACAAAAGCTCGCCACCGCGATGCGGCCGAGCCAGACGCTCAACGCCATTCTGGCGTCCGCAGCCGCCTGACGGCATCTGGTGGTCCCGAAAAAAGCCCGCCGGCTGACGCCGGCGGGTTTTTTTATTCGGGTGATCGGTTCGGCTCAGTTGGCCTTTTTCGCGCTGTTGAACGGGGGCCCCCCGAGCTTGGCGCCCGCCTGGATGCCGCGCTTGGCAAACCAGCCCTGGTTCATTTCGAGCACATAGCGCACCGGCTCGGCCGAGCAGTGCGAATCCAGCGTTTGCGGCTTCATGTCGGCCAGGTTGACGATGGTTCCGTCGTCGGCGACAAAAGCCGCGGTCAGCGGCAGCAACGTGTTCTTCATCCAGAAGCACTGGCCTGCGCGCTGCTCAAACACGAACAGCATGCCTTCGTTGGCCGGCATGTCCTTGCGGTGCATCAGGCCGGTGGTGCGTTGTTCCGGGGTACTGGCCACCTGCGCATGGATCAGGTGCATGCCCGCCGACAACGTGACGCGGGGCAGCTGGAGCTGCGGCTCATCCTGGCTCCAGGCGGTGGCGCCGTGCAGGGCGGTGAGCAGGCCAAACAAGGGTGCGAGCAGGCGTTTCATGGGGCACATGGAAATGACAAGGATGCCGGAATTGTCCCTCATCCACCCTGCGCTGGCCTGGGCGGGCCGCCCGTTGCCTCGGGACTAGAATTTGCTCGCCACCCCAGCGCTGAGCAGCCCCGCGGCGGGGATCAACCCGCTGCCCACCAGACCCCACCGGAGACCCGCACCCATGTACCAGCATATCCAGGTACCCGCCCAAGGCGAGAAGATCACCGTCAACGCCGACATGTCGCTCAACGTGCCGGACGAGCCCATCGTGCCTTACATCGAAGGCGACGGCACCGGCCTGGACATCACGCCGGTGATGCTGAAGGTGGTTGACGCGGCGGTGGCCAAGGCCTACGGTGGCCGGCGCAAGATCCACTGGATGGAGGTGTACGCGGGTGAGAAGTCCACCCAGGTGTACGGCCCCGACGTGTGGTTGCCCGACGAAACCCTGCAGGCGCTGCGCGAGTACGTGGTGTCCATCAAAGGGCCTCTGACCACGCCGGTGGGCGGCGGCATCCGTTCGCTGAACGTGGCCCTTCGCCAGGAGCTGGACCTGTACGTCTGCCTGCGCCCGGTGCAGTACTTCAAGGGCGTGCCCTCGCCGGTGAAAGAGCCGCACAAGACCAACATGGTGATCTTCCGGGAGAACTCGGAAGACATCTACGCCGGCATCGAATACGAAGCCGAGTCCGACAAGGCCAAGAAACTCATCAAGTTCCTGACCGAAGAGATGGGGGTGACCAAGATCCGTTTCCCCAACACCTCGGGCATCGGCATCAAGCCGGTCAGCCGCGAAGGGACCGAGCGCCTGGTGCGCAAGGCGATCCAGTACGCCATCGACAACGACAAGCCCAGCGTGACCGTTGTGCACAAGGGCAACATCATGAAATACACCGAAGGGGGCTTCCGTGACTGGGCCTACGGCCTGGCGCAGAAAGAATTCGGTGCCGAGCTGATCGATGGCGGCCCGTGGTGCAAGTTCAAGAACCCCCGGACCGGCAAGGACATCACGATCAAGGACAGCATCGCGGACGCGTTCCTGCAGCAGATCCTGCTGCGTCCCGCCGAGTATTCGGTGATCGCCACCCTCAACCTGAATGGCGACTACATCTCCGACGCGCTGGCCGCGCAGGTGGGTGGCATAGGCATCGCACCAGGGGCCAACCTGTCCGATTCGGTGGCCTGCTTCGAGGCGACGCATGGCACCGCGCCCAAGTACGCTGGCAAGGACTATGTGAACCCGGGCTCCGAAATCCTCTCGGCCGAAATGATGCTGCGCCACATGGGTTGGAAGGAGGCGGCCGACCTGATCATCTCCAGCATGGAGAAATCCATCCAGTCCAAAAAGGTGACCTACGACTTCGCCCGCCTGATGGAAGGGGCTACCCAGGTCAGCTGTTCGGGTTTTGGGCAGGTGATGATCGACCACATGTGAGCCCGGCCGGCGGCAGCGCCGGGCTGGGGCAGAAAGCCCAAAAAACCGCCGGTGAAGTCCGCTTCATCGGCGGTTTTTATTTGCGCCTCCCTGGCCACAATGCACCATGAGCCCGCACTCGCCCCGTGTTGCCGACGCCGATGGATATTTCCTATCCCCCGCCGCCCAGTGGGGTGCGCACGGACCGCTAGAATCATTTTCATGCCTACCGAGAACCCGAAAAAGCCGCTCACCCCGGTCGCACCGCCCAGTGTCGGTAGCGACGACTCGGTCGTGCTGGAACGGCGCACGCAGCGCATCAAGCCGCCCCAGATGTTCCAGGTCGTGCTGCTCAACGACGACTTCACACCCATGGAGTTCGTGGTGCACGTGATCCAGGAGTTCTTCAGCAAGGACCGGGAAACCGCCACGCAGATCATGCTCAAGATCCACTTGGAGGGCAAAGGCATCTGCGGCATCTACACCCGAGACGTCGCCAGCACCAAGGTGGACCAGGTCTTGCAGGCGGCGCGCCAGGCGGGCCATCCCCTGCAATGTTTGAGTGAACCGATTGAATAAGCGGGAACCTCCCCCACGTGATGGTCATCTTCCGCATACTGTTCCATACGGACCACCGCTCTTCAGATCACCCCCAGCCCAAAGGAAGTGTCCATGATTGCCCAGGAACTTGAAGTCAGCTTGCATATGGCCTTTGTCGAGGCCCGGCAGCAGCGACACGAATTCATCACGGTGGAGCACCTGCTGCTCGCACTGCTCGACAACCCCAGCGCGGCCGAGGTGCTGCGCGCCTGCTCGGCCAATATCGACGACCTGCGCAAGTCCCTGACGAATTTCATCAAGGACAACACGCCCCAGGTGGCCGGCACCGACGAGGTGGACACGCAACCCACGCTGGGCTTCCAGCGTGTGATCCAGCGCGCGATCATGCACGTGCAGTCCACCGGCAACGGCAAGAAGGAAGTGACCGGGGCGAACGTGCTGGTAGCGAACTTTGGCGAGAAGGATTCGCACGCCGTGTACTACCTGCACCAGCAGGGCGTGACGCGCCTGGACGTGGTGAATTTCATCGCGCACGGTATTCGCAAGAGCGACCCGCCCGAACCGGCCAAGGGCGGTGAGAGCGCGGCCGAGAACGAAGAGCAGGGCGCTGAGACCAAGGGCAACGAAAAGCAGTCGCCGCTGGAACAGTTCACGCAGAACCTCAACCAGATGGCCAAGGACGGCAAGATCGATCCGCTGATCGGGCGCGATTACGAGGTCGAGAGCGTGATCCAGATCCTGTGCCGCCGCCGCAAGAACAACCCGCTGCTGGTGGGCGAAGCCGGCGTCGGCAAAACCGCGATTGCCGAAGGTCTGGCTTGGCGCATCACCCAGAACGACGTGCCGGAGATCCTGGCCGAGTCGGTGGTCTATTCTCTGGACATGGGCGCGCTGCTGGCGGGTACCAAGTACCGCGGAGATTTCGAACAGCGCCTCAAGGGCGTGCTCAAGTCGCTAAAGGACAAGCCCAATGCGATCCTGTTCATCGATGAGATCCATACACTCATCGGTGCCGGCGCCGCTTCGGGTGGCACTTTGGATGCCTCCAACCTACTCAAGCCGGCGCTGTCCAGCGGGCAGATGAAGTGCATCGGCGCCACCACGTTCACCGAGTACCGCGGCATCTTCGAGAAGGACGCGGCGCTGAGCCGCCGCTTCCAAAAGGTGGACGTGGTTGAGCCGACCGTGGAGCAGACGGTGGACATCCTCAAGGGCCTCAAGAGCCGCTTTGAGGAGCATCACAGCGTGAAGTACGCGGTGGCCGCACTGCAGGCCGCCGCGGAACTGAGCGCGAAGTACATCAATGACCGCCACCTGCCCGACAAAGCCATCGACGTGATCGACGAGGCCGGCGCGGCCCAACGCATCCTCACGCCGTCCAAGCGCAAGAAGACCATCGGCAAGACCGAGATCGAAGAGATCGTGGCCAAAATCGCCCGCATCCCGCCCGCGAACGTGTCCAACGACGATCGCGGCAAGCTGCAGACGCTCGAGCGCGATCTCAAGAGCGTGGTGTTC
>NZ_JBPCSJ010000440.1:0-6831 GCF_051007235.1 Hydrogenophaga sp.
GCCGACCGCGCGGCGGCGGGGGCTTCGGTGCGCGGTGCTTCCGCCAGCGAGGGTGCGGTGGCGGGGGCCGCTGCCCGGGCGGGCGACGGCGCTGGCGCCGCAGCAGCGGCGGGTGCAGGTGCCGCGGGTGAGGGGGCGGTGGCAGCCGCCATGCGCTGGCTGGGCGCTGGCGCTTCGCTGCGGGCCATCGGCGCCGGCGCTGCGCCTGCCGTGGGCAGGGCAGCGGCGTCTGTGCCCGCGTCGGCGGTGGCCGTCTGGGGGGCGGGTGCTGGGCGGAGCGCCGTGGCTGGTGCCGACCTGTCGACCTGCGCAACCTGTGTGGCCTCTGTGGTCTTCTCGCGCTGGTCGGGCGGCGCCACGCGGGTGCGCGACGGCGTGGGGGGCGCCGGTTCGGTGCGGGGCATGGCCTTGGCTGCGGCGGCTGCTGGTACCGGTGCCGCTTCGGTGGTGCTGGATGCGGGTGGCGCCACAGCCGTGCCTTCTGCGGCGGCTGGGGCCGGCGCAGCCGCTGGCGCGCCGGCAGGCGCAAAAACGGGTGCGCGCGGTGCGGTGCCAAAGGCCACGTCGCGCTCGTCGGGCGTGCCGCGGTCGAACTGCAGGGCCAGCAGGCCCACCAGGCCGAGCACCGCCAGGCTGCCCAGGGCGCGCAGTGTCCAGGCGCTGTCGTTGGCCGCGGGGGCCCCGCGGGGGCTGGCGGGCGTCTGGGCGTTCAGCGTGGCCTGCGCGCGTGCCTGGGCCAGCACGCGTTCGCGCAGCGCCGGGGCGGGCCGCGCGCTGTCCATTGCGTTGGCTTCCTGGTAGCGCTGCAGCAGTCGGTCGTCCGGGCGGGCGTCGGTTGGGTCGCTCACTGGATGATCCTCCGTGCTGCGCACTGCGGCGCTGAGCGCCTTGGGGACGGCCTGGCGGCGCTCATGCATGCACCTCCAGGGTTTCGCGCAGGCGGGCGCGGGCGTAGCGCAGGCGGCTTTTGGCGGTCTCCTGCGCCACGCCGGTGGCCTGCGCGATCTCGGCCAGGCTCAGCCCGCCCTCGGCCTGCAGCAAGAAGGCTTCGCGCTGCGCCGCGGGCAGCTCGGCCAGCGCGTCCAGCAGCGCCTGGGCCTGTTCGCGCGAGCTCAGGCGCCGCTCGGGACCAAAGCCCGATTCGGCGGCCAGGGTCTCGGCCAGCGCGGCGCCGTCTTCGGTGTCGGCGTCCAGGCTGGTGTGGGGCTTGTGGGTGCGCCAGTGGTCCACCAGGCGGTGGTGCGCCAGGGTGAACAGCCAGGTGCGGAACTTGGCGCGCGGTTCGTACTGTGGCGCGTGGCGCACCAGCGTGAACCACACGTCTTGCACCAGGTCGTCGGCCAGGCTGGCGTCGGGCAGGCTGCGCCGCACGAAGCGCCACACCGGCAGCGCGTGGCGGTCGTACAGGGTTTCGAAGGCACGCGCGTCCCCGGCTGCAAAGGCTTGCATCAGGTGTTCGTCCGAAGGTTCGCTGGCCGCGCCGGTCATGCGGGGATTATGAAAGCCACCTCATTGAGGATCGGGCACATAGCCCGGCTGCGGGGGCGCCGGGAACGGGTTCGGGCGCGGTGGCTGTTGGCGTGGGTTGATGACGCCCATGGCGACCAGGTTCTCGTGGCTGTCGTAGCGGATGCGGATCAGGTCGTCGGGGCGCGCGCTGCGGCGCTCGAAGGTGGTGTGGCCGACCCAGGCGTCCTCGCGTTCGCCGTGGCCGGTGCCCAGGCGCGGGGCCGTGGAGCGGGCTGCGCTGTCCTGCGCCGCGGCGGGGGCGTCGGCGGGTGCCGGGGCCGCTCCGGCGGCTTCGCTGCGCGCCAGGCGTTCGCGGCTGGCGTGGGGGCCGTGCGGGCCGTAGGGGAGCGGTTCGGGCCGCTGTTCGGGCTCGGGCACTGTCACCGGTTGCACCTTTTCCCTGAACACCGCCACCCCGATCACGCCCACATGGTCCGGGTGGCCGGTGCGCGCGGCGTACGAGGCGGGTGCTGCGGTGAAGTGGAAGGCCGCGACCTCGCTGCTGCTCTTGCGCCAGCCGTGGATGTCGTACTGCTGCCAGGGCGAGAGCACGTAGCCCGTCTGGTCCAGCGCAGCGGTTTCACCCGAGATCACGTTGACGCCGTCGACCGAGACCACCGTCATCACACGCGCGCCGGTGGTGTTGCGCACCGACACCGCGTAGCGCGCGCCGGGCCGTCCGGCCACCCAGTGTTCACCCCGGTGGCGGTGGACCTGCAGGGTTTCGCCGCTGTCGCGGTCGACCACCTGCACGTCGGCCAAGCGGCCCACGGCTTGGGCGGACAGGGCGCTCAGCAGGGCGGTGGCCGCGATGCTGGTCAGGGCCAGGCGGTGCAGGCGGGGGCTCGGGCGGTGAGAGGTCATGTCGGTTCCAGAGAAAGTGAGGAACCGACTGAAACGAATGGCTCGCCCCAATGGGGTTGGGCCGCCCCGGTTTTTTTGAGTAACAGGATGTCAGCGCGCTGGCGTTCGCTGGGCTCAGCAGGCGTCGCAGGCCGCCAGCGCGTTGGCCACGCCCACCTGGGTCTGCTCGCTCAGGTAGTCCAGGAACACGCGGGTGCGCTGCGGCAGGAACTTGCGGCTGGGCAGCGCGGCGTAGAGCGTGAAGCGGCCGGTGATCCAGGGGCTGAGCACCCGCACCAGGGTGCCGCTGGCCAGGTGCGGTGCGGCCAGTTCCACCGCCGTCGCCGTGATGCCGGCGCCGTCCAGGGCGGCGCGCATCAGCGTGTCGTTGTGGTTGGACCAGAGCGCGGGCACCACGTCCACCTCCACACGCTCGCGGTCGTTGTCGGCGCGGAACAGCGTCCAGTGGCGCTGGCGCAGGCTCTCGGGTTTGGTGCGCAGGCAGTCGTGCTGCAGCAGGTCGGTCGGGGTCTGCGGCGCGCCCCGGCGGGCCAGGTAGCGCGGCGAGGCGACCAGGATGGCCTCGGTCTCGTTGATCTTGCGTGCGATCACGTTGGCGTCGAAGCCGGCGCTGGTGCCCAGCAGGGTGATGTCGTATTGCTCGATCTGCGGCTCGCGCTGGGTGTCGACCTCGATGTCCAGCTGCACGCTGGGGTAGCGCTCGTGGAAGCCCGCCACCAGCGGCGCCACCACGTGGGTGGCCAGCGCCGGTGGGGTGAGCACGCGCAGCACGCCCGCCAGTTCGCGGGTGTGCGAGCTGACCAGGGCGTCGGCCTCTTCCAGGTCCTGCAGCAAGGGGCGCACCCGTTCCAGGTAGGCCTCGCCCGCGTCGGTGAGCGACTGGCGGCGCGTGGTGCGCTGCAGCAGCCGCGTGCCCAGGTGGTCTTCGAGGTCGGCCACCAGACGCGTGACCACGGCGGGCGACATGTCCAGCGCACGCGCCGCGGCCGCGAAACCGCCTTCGTCCACCACCCTCAGAAACACGCGCATCGAGTTCAGTCGGTCCATGGTTTTTCCGCTTCTGGCTTTGATTGTTGCTGAATACGAAATATATCAACGACAAACAGGCTGTTTTTCTATTGAAAGAGAAATTTTAAAGTTCACCCCATCGCAGCGCAGTTCCCTCCTACAGCGCTTCGATGCCGGTCCTCCCACCGGGTGTCTGCCCACTGCCGCCGCCGTGCTGAAACACAGCGAAAAACAGCGATACGGCGATGAGACGACACCCAGGCGCCAGGTCGGCACGATGGCCCTGCCCTGCGTTGTGTCCCTGTTTTGTTTGTTTTTTTGTTCGTCGTCACTGAAAGGACTTCACCATGAACCGCCAAGTTGTTTCCGCCATTGCCCTCGCCGTTGCCGCCCTGTCCGCTGGTCAGGTGCTGGCCCAGGACGCCGCCCCCAAGACCCGTGAGCAGGTGCGTGCCGAACTGCTGCAAGCCCAGCGCAACGGCGACATCATCGTCAACGCCGAAACCGGCCAGACCGCCCGCGACATGTTCCCGGACCTGTACCCCCAGAGCGCTTCGGTGGCCGGCAAGACCCGCGACCAGGTGAAGGCCGAGCTGGCCGAAGCCATCCGCACCGGCGACATCGTGGCCGACGGCGAAACCGGCCAGAAGCTCAACGAGCAGGCGCCGCACCGCTACGCCGCCACCGCCGTGGCCCAGGGCAAGACCCGCGCAGAAGTCAAGGCCGAGCTGGCCGAGGCGATCCGCAACGGCGACCTGGTCGCCAACACCGAAACCGGCACCACCTACCGCGAGATGTTCCCCGGCCGCTACCCGGCCGCCAGCACCCTGGCCCAGGGCAAGACCCGCGAACAGGTGAAGGCCGAACTGGCCGAAGCCCGCCGCACCGGTGACATCGTGGCCGACGGCGATTCGGGCAAGAAGCTCAACGAGCTGTACCCGAACCGTTTCCGCGCCAACTGATTTCGCGCACGGTTGTCTCCTCGGTCTTCACAGCCCGGCCGCCTCACGGCGCCGGGCTTTTTTCATGGGCGTTGCATCCCCTCTGGTACAAAGCCGGCAACAGGAGCCACCCATGAGCGTTTTCAAGAAAGTCGTGCTGTTCACCGGCCCCGACGGTCGTGCAGCCTTCCGCGAAGAGTCCGTCGAACTGAGTGAGGGCACGCCCGCGGCGCGGCTGTCGCCGCTCATGCCGTCGGGCGGCCTGCAACTGCGCGAGAGCCCGGTGGGTTTTCGCAGCCAGTTCCACTGCACCGGCGCGCCGCAATGGCTGTTCGTGCTCCAAGGACAGATGGAGATCGGCCTGCAGGACGGCAGCTCGCGCACCTTCGGCCCGGGCGATCATTTCTATTCGGCCGACACCCTGCCCGAGGGCGCCACCTTCGACCCCGCCGTGCACGGCCACTGGAGCCGGCAGGTGGGCGACGAACCGCTGGTGACGCTGTTCGTGCGGGGCTGATCAGGCGGCCGGCTCTTCGAGCCGCAAGCGCAGCAGGGCGCGCACAAAGCCGTGGTCGCTGCGGCTGCGGTCGCGGCCTTCGAACAGGTGGTCGTTGAACACCTCGACGCGCCGCACGTCGCCGATGGCGCGGCGGCTGCTGGCCACGAATTCTTCGCTCACGAGCACCTGGTCCAGCACCTCGGGGTAGCCCTGGTGGATGTGGGAAAAGGCCACGTCGCGGCGCAGTGCGCCTTCGCCCTGCACGTCCCACGCGCTGTAGAGCGCGCTGTCGCGGGCGCCTTTGTCGTAAGCCACTTGCGAGGTGGCGGCGATCAGCTGGGTGGTCACGCTGTGCGGGCTGTCGTTGAGGTCGCCCATCACGACCAGCGGCAGGCGCGTGCGGTGCAGCAGCTCCACCACCTTCAGCCGCAGCGCCAGCGCTTCGCCCGCTCGCATGATGAGCGAGCGCAGCGTGGCGACGGCCTGCACGGCCGGGTCGTCTTTGTCTTCCAGCGCGTTGCCTTGCGCATCTTGCAGAAACTTGGGGCGCTTGCTTTTCAGGTGGGCGGTGATGACGGCAATGTCTTGCCCGTGCTTCATGCGCAGCGTGGCCAGCAGGGGCGGGCGTTCGAATCGGGTGTGCGCGCCGATGCCCGGTACCTGCACCACGGCAGCGGCGGGGAAATCGACCAGCGACTGAACCGATTCGACCTTCAGCCGGGTGACGATGCCCACGCGTGGCGTGCCTTGCGCGCCGTGTTGCCCCGGGCCGTTTTCCGCGCCCGGCACGCCTACAAAGCCGTACTGCAGGCCGCTGCGCGCCACCGCCGCGCGCAGGGCCAGCTCGTCCCACACCTCCTGCACCACCAGCACGTCGGCGTTGAGCGCCTTGAAGCGCTCACCCAGCCAGTCGGCCTTGCGGTCGAACTCGTGCTGGCTGTAGGGGTCCTGGCCTTCGTAAAACGAACGGCCCGGCTGCGCCAGGTTGAGCACGTTGGCGGTCGCCACCATCAGGGTGGCGAAGCGGGGCGGTGCGTCGGAAGTGGGGCGGTCGTTCATGTGGGGGCTCCTTCAAAGGCTTGTGACCAGGGCGTGACGCTGCCGGCCGCGCGCGCGTCGTAGCCGGGCAGGGCGTTGATGCCGGAGCGCAGCGCCGGGTCGGCCAGCAGGCGCAGCAGGGCCTGGGCCACCGGGTGGTCCAGCGCGGCGCGGTGGCAGACCAGCACATAGCGTTCGGTCACCAGGGGCATGAAGTCGAGCTGGAAATAGCGCGCGGGCCGTTCCAGGCCGAAGCCCACATCGGCCAGGCCGCTGGCCACACAGGCGGCCACCGCGGCGTGGGTGGCCTCGCTCTGTTCGTAGCCGCGGATGCGCTGGCTGGAAATGCCCTGGTCCTGTAGCAGGCCGTCGAGCAGAAAGCGCGTGCCCGCGTCGGCCGGGCGGTTGATGAAGCGCACCTCGTCGCGCGCGAGGTCGGCCAGTTCGTAGACCTTCTTGGGGTTGCCGGCCGCCACCATCAGGCCCTGGCGCCGGGTGGCGATGTCGATCACCTGCAGGTCATCGCCCTGCAGCCACTGGCCCAGGTGGGCCAGCATGCGACCCTGCTGCGCGCCCGTCGGCACGTGCACCCCGCAGGCGTCGCACTGGCCGTCGCGCAGCGCGGCGGCCGCGGCGGTGCTGGTGGCGTAGCGCCGCGCCACCGGCTGGCCGTCGGCCATCAGCGCTTCCAGCAGCTTCTCGATCGAAAAACCGTGGCTGGCGTGGATGCGGAAGGCGTCGGGCGCGTCGGACGAGGTGATGCGCTGGATCTCGCTGCGCAGTTCGGACGCCACCGAATCGAGCACCGGCTGCAGGCGGGCGCGGATGCGGTGGTCGGCCCAGACCAGCTTCTCGGCTAGCGGCGACAGGGTGGAGCCCTTGCCACGTTCCATGTGCAGCAGCGTGGTGTTGAACAGGGTCTCGCCGCTGCGCACCAGGTCCCAGCCGTGGCGGTACGACAGGCCCATGGCC
>NZ_JBPCSJ010000441.1:0-2527 GCF_051007235.1 Hydrogenophaga sp.
TGCGCTGGCGATGAAGGCCTTGTCCATGGCCGACAGCACCTCGTTGGCGTGCGTGCCCTGGCCGCTTTGCACCCAGCTGCCCGGAAAGGCGTAGAGCATGATCGAGTCGGGGTCGAAGCTGGTGCCGTTGAGCTGGTCGGCCCGGTACTTGTTGAGCACGTTGTGGCGGATCTGGGCCTCATTCCAGTGGTTGGGCGGGCCGCTGAGGTCGCGGATCACGGCGGCCTCGTTCCACTGCAGGCCGCCGGCCGGGTTCTGGTGTTCGTGTGCCAGGCCGATGGCGTGGCCGAACTCGTGCGCCGTGGTGCCGCCGTCCATGAAGCCCAGGTTCATGGTGGGCTGGTCCAGCGGGATGCTGCGGTTGTCGGTGCCCACGTAGGACCAGGCGCCGTTGTTCGGGTCGAAGGCGATGCGGATCTCGGCATCGGGCGCGTTGTTGAAGTCGAAGCGCAGGTTGGCGTGCGCCGTCCACCAGCCGGCCTGTTCTTTCACCTTGGCCTGTTGCGCGGCCGTGCCGCCCAGAAAGCGCACGCGCAGCGTGCTGCCGTTCATCCAGAGTTTGCCGATGGGGCTGATGGCACGCGTGCGGCCGCGGCTGCGCAGCGTGGGCTGCGGTCGCATCAGCTCGGCCGGCAGCACGCGTTCGGTGCAGATGTGCAGCATCTTGGGCATGGGGTCCTCCTGGTGGGTGGTGGGTGTATTCAGGGGCGGCGCACCAGGCGCAGCGGCGTCTGGGTCTGGTCGCCGTTGCTCCAGAGCTGGCCGGTGAGTTCGCGGCCGTCGGCGCTGAGCGTGAGCGTCAGGGCGCCGGTGTCCAGCGGGCCGTGGCCTTCGGTGCTGCGCACGTCGAACGGGATCTGCAGCCGCCCGTTGGCCCACTGGCCGCTGCCGGCGTACCGGATGTGGTCGAACACCGTGCCCTGTTCGCGCAGGCGCTGCGCATAGGCCTGCCATTCCGGGTACCAGGCCACCGGAATGGCGTCGGTCTGCAGCACCGCCTGGGCGCCGTACAGGGTGATCTGTACCCGGGTGCGGTGGCCGGCGGCGTCCACCGCCCACCACACGCCGGCGGCGTCGGCTGTTGCGGCGTCCGGCACGGCGGCCACAGCCGGTGTAGCGGAGGCTGGCTGCGGGGCTTCAGTGTGCGTGGTGGCCGCCGGCGGCGTGTCCGCTGTGTGGGTGGGGTCGGTGGTGCCGTCCGGGCTTCGCAGGCCGATGACGAGCAGTGCGGCCACCAGCAACGTCACCGCTGCGCCACCGACCTTGAGCCAGCGCAGCCGGACGGGGGCGGATGGGGCGGGTGGGGTGGCCATGGTGGACACCAGCGGCTGCATGGCCGGTGGCGGCGCGGCGTGAGCCGCGATGTGGTGTGCCTGGAGATCGTCCACGATGCGCTGCAGGTCGACGTTCCAGTCGTCGGTGCGCAGCGGGCGGGCATGGGCTTCGCCCAGGAACTGCAGTGGCGCGGGCAGCGAATGGCCCACCGGCATCTGCATGCCGTCTGTCAGCAGCGGGATGATGACCGCGCCGCTGTGGCGCGCGGTGAGCAGTTCACCGCGGATCGGGTCGTCCTCGCGGTCGACGCGGCGCCCGCCCTCGGGGTGCTGCGCGCCCAGCAGATCGGGTGTGATGAGCACCAGCACCACCGGCTGCGAGCCCAGTGTGGCGTTGATCGCGTCGCGCCACGAGCTGCCGCCCACCAGATCCTGCTTGTCGTAGAAGACCAGCTGCTCGCCAAAACGCTCGTTCAGGTCGGCCGTCAGGCGCGCCGCATCCTTCTTGCCGTCGGACGACCGGTAGCTGATGAAGATGCGGTTCATGGCGGCCTCAACTGCTTCAATCCGCGCTCAATCCGTGCGGCCAGCCGCCCAGGTGTCCAGCCGCGCTTGCAGCTGTCGGGCAGCGCGGGCCTCGGCGTCCAGGCCGTCCAGCCAGGGTCGCAGCACAAAGCCCGCCTGGTCGGCCACCGACGCCCACATCCACGCCGTGCCGGCGCGCTGGTGCAGGTCGTCGTAAACCGCGAGCACGGCGGGCAGCTGCCGCGCCAGCTGGCCGCTGGCCAGCGCTTCCAGGGTGGCCAGCTCGGGCAGGCCGACCACGCTCCAGAAGTCCGGTGCGTCGCGGCGGCGGGTTTCCAGCGCCTGGCGGATGTCGGCCACGTCCTGCGCACCCAAGCCGCCCCAGCCCGCTGTGCCGGCGTGGGCCAGCAGCTCGGCGGCCAGGCGGTTGAGCGCGGGGTAGAACCAGTCCGGCGAACCAGCGGCGCGCGCCAGCGCTTCGGCCTGTCGGTAGTGCGTGGCCATCTGCTGCACCGCCTGGGCGGCGGCGCTTGCGTGGCCGGCCACCAGCTCCAGCCGGTGCAGGCGCTTGTAGGCCGATCCCAGCAGGCTCTCGCGTTCCAGCGTCGGGCTGACGGTGACCAGCGCTTGCAGTGTGGCGATGGCGGTCTGGATGTCGGCACGCCCTTGTGCGAGGCGTTGCGCCTGGTCGGTGCCTTTTTGGGCCGACCGGCGCGCCGGGTCCACCC
>NZ_JBPCSJ010000442.1:0-3697 GCF_051007235.1 Hydrogenophaga sp.
GTCGGTGTCATGGGGCTGGGTGTGCTGGGCGAGCGTGTGGCGAAAGCGCTGACGGTGTTCGACTTTCCGGTGCACGGCTGGAGCCGCACGCCCAAGGCCATCGAGGGCGTGGTCACGCACAGCGGCGAGGTCGGCTTCGACAGCTTCCTCGCCCACAGCCGCGTGCTGGTCAACCTGCTGCCGCTCACCGCCGACACGAAAGACATCCTCAACCGCGACACGCTCGGGCGGCTGAAGCCGGGCGGCTACCTGATCAACGTGGCGCGTGGCGCGCACCTGGTGGAAGACGATCTGCTCGCCCTGCTGGAAAGCGGCCACATGGCCGGCGCCACGCTGGACGTGTTCCGCACCGAACCGCTGCCGGCCGGACACCCGTTCTGGAACCACCCCCAGATCACCGTCACACCCCACACCTCGGCGCGCACGCTGCGCGACGAAAGCATCGCCCAGATCGCGGGCAAGATCCGCGCGCTGGAAGCGGGCCAGCCCATCGCGGGTGTGGTCGATCCTGTCCGCGGTTATTGACATGACCACCCCCGTCGCTTGCTCGCTGCGCGTAGCCGCATCCCCCCTCGAGGGGGCAACACCTGCGGCCTGGCAAAGCCAGTTCCGCGGTGTTTCTGTTTCAGAAGAGAGATCCACATGACCGCCATTCCTTCCAAAGTCCGCCTCATCGACGTCGGCCCGCGCGATGGCCTGCAGAACGAAAAGCAGCCCGTGCCCGCCGCGGTCAAGATCGAGCTGGTGCACCGCCTGCAGGCCGCGGGCCTGAAAGAGATCGAGGTCACCAGCTACGTCAGCCCCAAGTGGGTGCCGCAGATGGCCGACAACCACGAGGTGATGCAGGGCATCACCCGCCAGGGCGGCGTGCGCTACTCGGTGCTCACCCCCAACCTCAAGGGCTACGAATCGGCGGTGCTCGACAAGCCCGACGAGATCGTGGTCTTCGGCGCGGCCAGCGAGGCCTTCAGCCAGAAGAACATCAACTGCTCCATCGCCGAAAGCATCGAGCGATTCGCGCCGGTGGTGGCGGCAGCCCTGGCGGCCGGCATTGCGGTGCGCGGCGCCATGAGCTGCACCGTGGGTTGCCCGTACGAAGGCGACATCGCGCCCGAGCGCGTGGCCTACCTGGCGGGGCTGATGAAAGGCATCGGCGTGCAGCGCGTGGATGTGGCCGACACCATCGGCGTGGGCACGCCGCGCAAGGTGCAGGCCGCCATCGAAGCCACCCAGCAGCACTTCCCCATCGACCACATCAGCGGTCATTTCCACGACACCTACGGCCAGGCGCTGTCCAACACGCTGGCCGCGTTGCAGATGGGCGTGTGGAACTTCCAGTCGTCCGTGGCCGGGCTGGGCGGCTGCCCCTACGCCAAGGGCGCCACCGGCAACGTGGCCACCGAAGACGTGGTCTACCTGCTGCAGGGCATGGGCATTGAAACGGGCATCGACCTGGATGCGCTGGTCGACGCGGGCCAGTTCATCAGCGAGCACCTGGGCCGGCCCAGCGGCTCGCGCGTGGCACGGGCGCTGCTGGCGAAAAGGAACAGCTGAGATGGAACTGTCGGTCTGGCTCGCCTACTTCGCGGCCGCCTGGGTGATCGCCATCTCGCCCGGCTCGGGCGCGGTGCTGTCCATGACGCACGGCCTGGCCTACGGCGTGCGCGGCGCCAGCGCCACCATCCTCGGCCTGCAGCTGGGTGTGGCCACCATCCTGCTGATCGCCGGCGTGGGCGTGGGCGCGGTGCTGGTGGCGTCCGCCACCGCGTTCACCGTGGTCAAGGTGGTGGGCGCGTGTTACCTCATCTGGCTGGGCTGGCGGCAGTGGACGGCGCCGGTGGCGCCCGACCACGCCTCCCCCAGCACCACTGGCAGCAGCGCTGCCGCGCCGGCCGAGGCAGGGTTGCCCTCGGTGCGCCAGCGCGTGGCGCTGGGCTTTTTCACCAACGTCACCAACCCCAAGGGCATCGTCTTCGTGGTGGCGGTGCTGCCGCAGTTCATCGACCCGGCCCGCCCGCTGTGGCTGCAGCTGCTCATCCTGTTGTGCACCACCCTGTTCACCGACGTGATCGTCATGCACGGCTACGCCTTTCTCGCGTCGCGCGCGCAGCGCTGGCTGGCCACCGCCAAAGCCCGGCGCGCGCAGAACCGCGTGTTCGGCGGCGTGCTGATCGCCATGGGGGCGGGGCTGTTTTTGGTGAAGCGCACGGCGGGGTGACCCCTTCCACAGGGGCTTTCAAGGCCCCTTAACATCCGTGTCCATGAACGACTCCGCACAAGACAATCTCCCCCCCGGCGTGCAGCGCGTGACCGCTGTGCTGGCCGAGCTGGGGCACCCGCATGCGCCGCGCATGCTGGACGATGCGGCGCGCACCGCGCAGCAGGCCGCCGACGCGCTGGGCGTGGCGCTGGGCCAGATCGCCAAGAGCATCATCTTCCGCCGCAAGAACCACCCGAGTGGCGACGACGTGGCCGTGCTGGTGGTCACCTCGGGCGACCTGCGGGTGGACGAGAAGAAGGTGCAGGCCATCGTCTGCGCCGACGGTGGCAAGCTGGGTCGGGCCGATGCCGACTTTGTGAAAAACAAAACCGGCTTTTCCATCGGTGGCGTGTCGCCGCTGGCGCACGCCACGCCGCCGGTCACGCTGATCGACCGGGAGCTGTTCCGCTTCGACGTGATCTGGGCCGCCGCGGGGCACCCGCACGGCGTGTTCCCGCTCTCGCCCGACGACCTGGTGCGCCTGACCGGCGCGCCGGTGCACGAGGTGACGGTGGCCGTGGAGGCGCTGTCATGAGCGCCACGGTGCCCAAACTCAACCTGGCCGACATGCGCCAGCGCAAGCCCGAGCAGAGCGTGCCGTCGCCCTGCATCTCGGTCTGCGAACTGGACCTGGAGCGCACCCGCTGCAAGGGCTGCCACCGCACGCTGGACGAGCTGCGCGCCTGGGGCGCGATGACCGACGACGAGAAGCTGGTGGTGTGGGAACGCATCGAGGCGCGCCAGCTCGGCGCCATCGCCTGAACCTCAGCACCGCCATGCCGCACACCGACACGCCGCACGCCATCACCTTCTGGTACGACCCGATATCGCCTTACGCGCACCTGGCCTTTGAACGCCTGCCGCAGGCGCTGATGGGGCTGAGCGTGGACCTGCGCTACCGGCCGGTGCTGTTCGCGGCGTTGCTCAAGGCGCACGGCCAGCTCGGCCCGGCCGAGATCCCCGGCAAGCGGGACTGGACCTACCGCCAGGTGCGCTGGCTGGCGCACCACCACGGTGTGCGGCTGGACCTGCCGGCGGCCCACCCCTTCAACCCGCTGGCGCTGCTGCGCCTGGGCCTGGCGACCGCGATCGCGATCGATGCGGCCACCGACGATGCGCCCGGCACGACCAACCGCTACGTGACCGAACAGCTGTTCCACCACGTGTGGCACGGCGGCGCCGAGGCGACCGACCCGGCGCGCCTGGCCGCGCTGCAGGCCTTGCTGCAGGACCACATGGCGCAGCGCCAGCGGCCCTGGGTCGAGCCGGACAGCGACACCGTCAAACAGCGCCTGCGCGACAACACCGACGCGGCGCTGGCCGCGGGGGTGTTCGGCGTGCCCACGCTGGCGTGCGGGGGGCACCTGTTCTGGGGTCAGGACGCGTTGCCCATGCTGCGCGCGTACCTGGAGGGCGACGCCTGGTTCCAGGGGCCCG
>NZ_JBPCSJ010000443.1:0-3671 GCF_051007235.1 Hydrogenophaga sp.
ATGGGTATTCGGGTGGATGTGCGCACCCCTAAGGATCTGTCGCTCAGGTTTCGCCAGCAAGTGTTGGACGAGGCTCAACCGGTTTGACATCGTGTGGTGCGATCACGTCAACATCCGGTCTTCGCCGCTCGGCCACCAGGGCGCTGCCGCACTCGCTTTCAACGGGCCCATCGGTACACTCGCGCCCATGCACCCCGCCATCGCCCAACACCGCGCGTCCATCGCGGCCATCTGCCAGCGCTACGGCATCCGCCGGCTGGAGGTGTTTGGCTCGGCCGCGCGGGGCGATGACTTTGTGGCCGAGACCAGCGACGCGGACTTTCTGGTGGAGTTCGCGGCCGACGCCCGGCCGGACCTGCGCAGCTTCTACGGCGCCAAGGCCGAGCTGGAGCAGTTGCTGGGCCGGGGTGTGGACCTGGTAGAGCCGGGCGCGGTGCGCAACCCCTACGTGCTGGCCAGCATCAACCGCCACCGCGAGCCTGTGTATGCAGCGTGACCCGCGCGCCTTCCTGTGGAACGTGCGCGAGGCGGCGCAGGCGATCCAGTCGTTCTCGGCGGGTCTGGACGTCAAGGCCTAAGGGGGCAATGAGCTGGTGCAAGCGGCGGTGGAGCGCAAGTTCGAGGTGATCGGCGAGGCGCTCGATCAGCTGGCGAAGCTGGACGCAGCGATGGCCGCCCGCATTCCGGACGTGCCGCAGATCTTGGCCTTTCGCAACCAGCTGATCCATGGGTACGCCACGGTCAACCCGGATACGGTGTGGAACATCGTTCAGAACGCACTGCCGGGGCTTTTGGCAGCCGTGCAGCGGTTACTGGACGAGTTGAAATAGAAGAGCTGCGCTTCGCCTGCATCGCTGCTGCGCGTGGTTGGAGTCGGCACTTGAAACCCGTCCAAGTTGTTTGACATGTCTGGGGTGGCAGGCTCAGGTCATGTGCCGGGCACCACTCGCCTGCGCGAGCAAGGCCGGCTCGCCCGGGAAGTGCCCCAGCGCGTAGGGCATGGACACGAAGGCCACGGTGCACACGGCAAACAGCGTGGCGCCGATGACCTGGGCCAGGGGGCGGAGAAAGTTTTGGAGATCGGTGTTCATGTGGGGCCTGCTTGGGGTGGTGGAAGAAGCCGCCAGTGGGTCAGCGGTGAAGGCATGGTGCGCCCGCCCCCTTGAACACGGGATGAACAGACGGTGCAGGCGGGGTTCAGGTGCGCGCTGCGTGCGGGGCCGCCACCGGCGCTTGGCTCAGTCGTTCATGGGCCCGGCAGCCGACACCCGGCCAGCGCGCAGGCCCATATCCCGTCAAACCGCCCCGGCGCCCTGCCCCGGCGCGGCGTCTTTGGCGCGCAGTTTGGCGGCGATGTATTCGCCGTGGGTCACGTGCAGCAGGCCGGCCACTTTGCTGATGACGTGGTTTTCGTGCGCGTCGAGGTGCGCGTCGGCATAGGCCACCTGCCAGAGCGATTCCACCAGGGCCACCTTTTGCGGTTGCGTGAAGCGGTCGTTGAGCTGGCTGGTGAAGGCGTGGTAGTCGTTGGCGGTGCGGGCGGTTTCGTGCGCCAGGGCCATGAGGTCGGCCACGCAGGCGGGCGAGAGGTCGAAGCGCTCGTTGAGCGCCCGGATCACGGCTTGCTGCTCGGCTTCGGGGTGGGTCTGGTCGGCGCGCATCACCTCCACCAGCAGCACGGCGGTGGCCAGGTGCAGCGCTTTGTCTGCGTCGGCCGCCGATTGCGCAGGGTCGATGGAGAGGAATGCGTTCAGCAATTGCCGCAGGGGTTGGAGCATGGGGAAAGACTTTGGATGGAGATGAACAGGAGGGGTGGGAGGCACGCGGGCCACCAGGGTTCCGCACGGCGGGGTGCGAGGGGGTCAGGTCGGTCGGGTTGCGGCCACGCCGTCGGCCACCGCCACCAGCCCCTGGGTGATGGCGTGCAGGGCCTGGCGGTCGCGGGCGTCCACCTTCAGGGCTGGAGCCTGGCCGGCCGGGCCACGGCCGGCCACGCGGCGCTGGAATTCGGGCCAGTCGGTGTGTTCGTCGAACACGACCACCACGCGGTGCAGCAGGCCACGGTCGGCCAGGCGTTCGACTTCGTGCGCGGTGCCGCTGCGCGCGGGGCCGAAGCCGCGCAAATCCAGCAGCACCACGTGTGACAGGTCCAGCAGCTGTTCGACGACGGCTTTCCAGGAGGTGTCGAAACAGAAGAGTTCGTTGACGCGAAAGCGCCCTTCGTGGTCCAGGCCCAGGTCGAGGCTGCGGGCGAGCACGTCGGCCGGCACGGCGGCGGGCTGGAAGAGTTCGTGCAGGCGGAAGTTGACGAAGGCGATGACTTCGTGGATGTCGAGGTTGAGTTTGACGAGGTCGGGCCCGCCGATCTGCAGCACCGGCCCGGCCAGCTGCCAGCGGGCCTGCACGGCGTCGAGCAGGCGTTCGGCGCGCCGGTCGGGCGAGAACACACGCAGCATGAGCAGCCGCCGCCCGTGGCGCGGCAGGGGCTGGCGGCGCAGCACCCACGCATAGGTGCCGACCACGGCCAGCACCCAGCCCAGCCACAGGCCCAGCTGCAGGGGCGCGGTGACGCGCGGGGCATCGGCCGCCAGCACCAGCAAGCCGGTGATGAGCACCACGCCGGAGAACGCGACGACCGACAGGTCGGACAGCCAGCCGCGGGTGATGAGGCGGGCCAGGCCGTCGAGCAGGCGGGCGCTGAGCCACAGGCCGGTGGCGAAAGCGGCCACCACGCCGGCCACCACCAGGCCCAGGGCGGCCCAGTCGCCGCCGGTGGGTTGGGCGCCGGGGTTCATGCACTGCCCGGGCACCAGCGCCAGCAAGGCCAGCGCCGCCCCCAGCACCAGGCCGCCGAGCAGCACCGTCAGCGGCACGACCAGAGCGCGCAGGCTGCGCTGCACGCCCACCAGGTAAGGCGCCGAGAGCAGAACGGCCGCGCCGATGAGGTCGTCGCTGTCCAGATTGCCTTCGAACAGCAGGGCCACGGTGGTGAGCACGGCGATACCGGCCAGCAGCGGCCATTTGGAGCCGTCGGGCCGCAGGTTGACCAGGGCGGGCTGGGCGCCCAGGGCGGCGATGAAGAGCACCATCAGCAAAGGGTCCCAGATGCCGGGGTCTTGCTGCAGCGGCGCGATGATCAACCCGCCCGCGGCCAGCACGGCCCAGGCCGCCAGGGTGGCGCGGCGGATGCGCGCCTGCCGCTGCGCCATGCAGGATGCGAGCGGTACTGGCGCGGCGCTGGTCGTTGCGTCGGGCGCGGTCGCGCGGCCGAACTGGCGGGCCTGACGGTCCCACCAGGCGCGCGGGGGTGGCTGCACTTCGCGAAAGCCCATGTAGCGCTGCACGCGCCGCACATAGGCCCACTGCAGCACCGGTGCCAGCAGCAACGCACCCAGCAGGCCAGCCAGCACCACCAGGGCGGGCAGCACCCACCAGGCGGGTCGGTCCATGTCGACCCACACGGTGTGCAGGGCCGCGCCCATCTGGGCCCAGCAGGCGCTGATCATGGTTGCCCCTGTGTGGCGGCCACGGCAGCCACGGACGGCCGTTCCGGCCACTGATCGGGTGGCAGTTCGGTGGCGGTGAGCTGGTAGCCGCGCCAGCGCAGCCAGCGCAGGTGCCAGCGGTTGGCCCAGCGGCCCATGGCCCACGATTCACCCGCGATCCAGGCC
>NZ_JBPCSJ010000444.1:0-5548 GCF_051007235.1 Hydrogenophaga sp.
GGGCGCACCGGCGGCGCGGGTGGTTTCCTGCGCGTCGGGTGACGCGGCCTCGGCGACCTTGGGGCCCAGCAGGGCTTCGAGTCCGCGGCCGAGGCCCTTGGGTTTTTTGGTGACCATGCTTTATTTCTACTTTCTACAAAGACGCTGCCGCAGTGATTTCAACGTCACTCTTTCCAATATTGCACACAGCGCAAAGCACACGAAGGTTGTGGAGTGCAGTCTCGCCACCTTTACTCCATGGGACGATGTGATCAACGTGAAGCTTTGCCCCGTCTCGGGCCTCCGCTCCACATAGCTGACAACGTGCGCCGTCTCGCATCAGGACGATGGCCCGCAACCGCCAATTGATATTTCGGGGACCTCGTGGCGCGAGTTGGGGCTGATTGGCGCTAGCCCCAACTTCCGGCAAAACGCCCTCGTTAGCCCAATCGACAAAGGCCTCCAGCGCTTTGCGCCAGCTCCCGAATCTTTTTTCGTATGTTCCAGACGAATACAACGAGACCTCGTTGGTTAAATCGCCGTACTTTGGTTGATGCCCTAACGCCAACCAAACGGTCACAAGATTCTCAAACAACTGCTCGTTTGTCAGGTTGAGGTTCCGAGTCCTCTTGAGACCCGCAGCATCTAGCGCCTTGAACCAAGTCCCGAATCGCCGTGAAAGCGTCGTGCTGTGAAACCTTGCATGCTCATTGAATTGGTCGATAGTTACGGACTCCCTCGCCAGCAATGTGGCGATGCGACGCAGCTCTCCAAGCAACTCTTCGTCGGGAATATTTCGGTTGTGGGTTTCAAGCTCAAATCGCATTGATCTACCCATCAATTCTTGACCAACTCAACCAGTAGTTCTTGACCATGTGCCCAGTCGCCCAACCCCGATTCGGCGTTGATGTGGCCGCGCTCGCCATGGTCCACGAACCGCGAACCCCAGCTGTCGGCCAGCGATTGCGCCTTCTCGAACGTGCAGTACGGATCGTTACGACTGCCCACCAGGGTGCTGGGGAACGGCAGGCGCTGGCGCACGATGGGTGCCCAGCTGGGCAGCAGGCCGCGCAGTTCGTCGCGTTCCGGGTCTCCGGGGGCCACCAGCAGCGCGCCCTGCACGCGGGCGGTGCTGCGTGAGACCTGTGCCCAGGCGGCCGTCAGGATACAACCCAGGCTGTGCGCGACCAGCACCACCGGGCCATCGCAGCCCAGGATCACGTCTTCCAGCCGGGCGATCCAGTCGCCGCGGCGCGGGGTCATCCAGTCGTGCTGGTCGACGCGACGAAAGCCGTGCAACGCTTCCCAGCGGCTCTGCCAGTGCTCGGGGCCGCTGTTCTGCCAGCCCGGCAGGATCAGGACATTCTCAGGTTTCATCGGGTGTTCCGTCGAAGCCGGCGCTCACATCTTGTCGATGCGGGCCACCATCTCGGTGGCAAAGGCGACGAATGCCTGACTGCCGCGGGCCGACGGGTCGAACACCACGCCGGGCAGGCCGTAGCTGGGCGCTTCGGCCAGGCGCACGTTGCGCGGAATCACAGTGTCGAACACCTTGTCGCCGAAGTGGCCCTTGAGCTGGTCGCTGACCTGCTGCTGCAGGGTGATGCGCGGGTCGAACATGACGCGCAGCAGACCGATGATCTGCAGGTCCTTGTTGAGGTTGGCGTGCACCTGCTTGATGGTGTTGACCAGATCGGTCAGGCCTTCGAGTGCGAAGTACTCGCACTGCATGGGCACGATCACGCCGTGCGCCGAGCACAGGCCGTTGAGCGTGAGCATGCTCAAGGACGGCGGGCAGTCGATCAGGATGAAGTCGTAGTCGGCATCGACGGCGGCCAGCGCGGCTTTCAGGCGCTGGTCGCGCCGCTCCAATTCCACCAGTTCGACCTCGGCGCCGGCGAGTTCGCGGTTGGCGCCCAGCACGCTGTAGCCGCACTTCTCAGACTTCACCGCCGCCTCGGCCACCGTGGCCGATTCCAGCAGCACGTCGTAGACCGAGAGTTCCATCTTGCGCTTGTCGACGCCCGAACCCATGGTGGCGTTGCCCTGCGGGTCCAGGTCGACCATCAGCACGCGCTGACCGACCTTGGCCAGGCCGGCGGCGAGGTTGACGGTGGTGGTGGTCTTGCCGACGCCGCCCTTCTGGTTGGCGACGCAGAAAATCTTGGCCATGTGGTCGAACCCGCTTGCTTATTTGGAGATGGCCAGCTTGATGCCAAAGCCGATGAGGAACACGCCCGCCAGCTTCTCCAGCACCCGCCCGATGGCCGGGTTGGCGCGCATGCGTTCGGCCAGGAAGTGGGTGAGCAACACCGCGGTCAGGCCGTAGAGGAAGGTGAGGAAGGCCACGGTGACGGCCATGGCGCCGAAGGTGATCAGGCCCTGGTGGCGGGTGGGGTCGACGAACAGCGGGAAGAAGGCCATGTAGAAGACGATGGCCTTGGGGTTGAGCAGGGTGATGGTGAAGGCCTGCTGGAAGTACTGGCGTGGGCGGATGTTGAGCACCGGCGCGTCGCCGGGTTTGGCGGTGAGCATCTTGAAGCCCAGCCAGGCCAGGTAGGCGGCACCGAGCCATTGCACGGCGTGAAAGGCGGCCGGGTAGGTGGCCAGCAGGGTGGCGACGCCGGCGACGGCGGCCCACATCAGGACCTGGTCGCCCGCGATCACGCCGAAGGTGGCGCCCATTCCACCCGGGATGCCGCCTTTGCTGGTGGAGGTGATGAGCGCGAGGTTGCCAGGACCGGGAATGGCGAGGAACACGATGATGGCGACGACGAAGGCGCCGTAGTCTGCGATGCCGAACATGGGGGGCTTTCTCTGCGGGTGGGACGGTTGAGTTTACGTGAGGGGTGTTTTCTTTCGGTCGGCTTTGTGGCTTGGATGCTGCTTGTTTCGCTCATCCTTGGCCTCAGAGGGGGCAGCGTCGTGTGGCTGGGCTCTGGTCCGCGCGCGGGCGACCGGATCTGGGCGCAGCCCTCGCCTCGTCAACACCGGGCTGGAGCGCCGGCTCTGGGGCAACCGCGAATCGTCCCGCCGCCCATCCACACGCCACAGCCCCCTCCACAGAAGCGACAGCACACCACCAGTGGCGCCCGCATGATCGCTCTCACAGGACGGTGGCGATGCGCGCGGGCGCAGGCCCCATTCGCGGTTGCCGCAGAACAGGCCTGCAAAGACGTTCTTGACGAAGCAGTGTTAATGAACACGCCCAGTCGCCCGCGAGCGAGGGCCGGAGAACGCGCGCGTCGCCACTGGCCTGGCGCGAGGTCTCAGAGTGAAATGGAACTCAAGACGGCAGAGCAGGCCGCAGCCAGACAATGCACCGCTCGGCATCCAGCCCCGGTACCGACAGCTGTTCCACGTGAAACACCGACACATCGGTCGGCAGCGCAGCCAACTCGTCCGCCGGGTGCTTGCCCTTCATCGCCATCCACACCGCCTCCGGCTTGAGCGCCGCACGCGACCAGGTTGTGAAGTCCACCAGCGAAGCGAAGGCGCGCGAACAGACCACGTCGTAGCCGCTGCCCTCTTCCGCCTTCAGCGACTCCACTCGCGCGTGGATGCCGCGCAGGTTGGGCAACTTGAGCGAAGCCGCCACCTGCTGGATGAAGGCCGCCTTCTTGAGCACCGTGTCCACACAGTGCACTTCAATTTGCGGGCAAGTGATGGCGATGACCACACCCGGCAAGCCGCCGCCCGACCCCACATCCAACAGCTTGACGGGTTGTCCGCCCGTGTGCCGCAGCAACGGCGCAATGGCAGCAAGACTGTCCAGCAGGTGGTGCGTCAGCATTTCCTGCGGGTCGCGCACGGCCGTGAGGTTGTAGACCTTGTTCCACTTGGCGATCAGGTCCTGGTAGGCCAGCAGCTGGTCTACCTGGGCGTCGGACAGGTTCAGGCCAAGCTCGTGCAACCCGGCCACCAGCGCCGGCTTCAGGTTCGCCGCGCTCATGCGTCCTGCGTCTCGGTGGTGCGGGCAAAACCCTTGAACCCACCCTTTTTCAGGTGGATCATCAGCAGCGAGATGCTGGCCGGGGTGATGCCCGAGATGCTCGAGGCCTGACCCAGCGTCTCGGGCCGGTGTTTGGCCAGCTTCTGCCGAGCCTCGAACGACAGAGCCGTCACCTGCGCGTAGTCCAGATCGGCCGGCAGCTTCAGGTGTTCGTAGTGCGATGCACGTTCCACCTCGTCCTTCTGCCGGTCGATGTAGCCCGAGTACTTGGCCGCGATCTCCACCTGCTCCACCACCGCGTCGTGCAACTCACCCAGTGTTTCACGTGAAACCACGGGCCTGGCATCCTCATCGCCCGTTTTGGCAGCGGGCGCCCAACGCCCTTCGCCCATGCCCATCAGGACCGGATACGACACACCCGGCCGACGCAGCAGGTCAAACAGGTTGTATTCGCGCTCGATGGCCTTGCCCAGCACGCGCTCGGACTCGGCCGCATCCAGGATGCGCGGATTCACCCATGTCGATTTCAGGCGCTCTGTTTCACGTGAAACCGCGTCGCGCTTGCGGCTGAAGGCATCCCAGCGGGCATCATCCACCAGACCCATGGCCCGTCCTTGTTCGGTCAGGCGCATGTCGGCGTTGTCCTCGCGCAGCTGCAGGCGGAACTCGGCCCGGCTGGTGAACATGCGGTAGGGCTCGGTCACGCCCTGGGTCACCAGGTCGTCCACCAGCACGCCGAGGTAGGCCTCGTCACGGCGCGGCAGCCACGCGTCTTTGCCCTGGCACTGCAGCGCGGCGTTCAGGCCGGCGAACAGACCCTGGGCCGCCGCCTCTTCGTAGCCAGTGGTGCCGTTGATCTGGCCAGCGAAGAACAGGCCCTGGATCTGCTTCGTCTCGAAGCTGCTCTTGAGCGAGCGCGGGTCGAAGTAGTCGTATTCAATGGCATAGCCGGGCCGCAGGATGTGGGCGTTTTCCAGCCCGGGCATGCTGCGCACCAGCGCGTACTGGATGTCGAACGGCAGGCTGGTGCTGATGCCGTTGGGGTAGACCTCGTGCGTGGTCAGGCCCTCGGGCTACAGGAAAATCTGGTGGCTGTCCTTGTCGGCGAAGCGGTTGATCTTGTCTTCCACGCTCGGGCAGTAGCGCGGGCCGACGCCCTCGATCTTGCCGGTGAACATGGGACTGCGGTCGAAGCCGGAACGGATGATCTCGTGCGTGCGCTGGTTGGTGTGGGTGATCCAGCATGGCACCTGCTTGGGGTGCGGTACCGATTGGCCCATGAAGCTGAACACCGGAACCGGCTGGTCGGCGTTCATGCCGCCAGGCACGCCATCGCCGGGCTGCTCGGTGCACTTCGACCAGTCGATGCTGCGGCCGTCCAGGCGCGGCGGCGTGCCGGTTTTCAGTCGGCCCTGCGGCAGCTTCAGTTCCTTGAGTCGCGCCGACAGGCTGACCGCTGGCGGATCGCCCGCGCGGCCAGCCGCGTAGTTGTTCAAGCCAACGTGGATCTTGCCGTCCAGGAAGGTGCCCGCCGTCAGCACCACGGTGCGGCTGCGGAAGCGGATGCCGACCTGCGTCACCGCGCCGACCACGCGATCGCCCTCCACCATCAGATCG
>NZ_JBPCSJ010000445.1:0-8735 GCF_051007235.1 Hydrogenophaga sp.
GGACCATGCGGTGCGCGCAGGCCAGGTGAAAAAAGGCGACACCCTGCTGCTCGAAGGCGTGGGGGGCGGCTTCACCTGGGGCGCGGTGTTGGTCGATTTCTAACCGCACGTTCTTTCCAATCGATGGATTCATCGCCATGAGCGTTTTTGCATTCGTTTTTCCGGGTCAGGGTTCCCAATCGGTCGGCATGTTGGACGCCTGGGGCGATCACCCCGTGGTGGCCGAGACCCTGAAAGAAGCCTCCGATGCATTGGGTGAAGACCTGGGCGCGCTGATCAAAGACGGCCCGAAAGAGGCTTTGGCCCTGACCACCAACACCCAGCCGGTGATGCTGGTGGCCGCTGTGGCCGCCTGGCGCGTCTGGCGTGCCGAGGGTGGTTCGCTGCCCGCGGCCGTGGCCGGTCATTCACTGGGCGAGTACAGCGCCCTGGTCGCCTCGGGCGTGCTGACGCTGGCGCAGGCCACGCCGCTGGTGCGCTTTCGCGCCGCCGCCATGCAAGAAGCCGTGCCGGTGGGCACTGGCGCGATGGCCGCCATCCTTGGGATGGACGCTGAAAAGGTGAAAGCGGGTTGCGCCGAAGCGCAGGCCACATTTGCGGCCGGCAGTGGCGAGGTGGTCGAGGCGGTGAACTTCAACGACGCCGCGCAGACCGTGATCGCCGGCAGCAAGGCGGCTGTCGACAAGGCCTGCGAGGTGCTCAAGGCCAACGGTGCCAAACGTGCGCTGCCACTGCCGGTGTCCGCACCGTTCCATTCCAGCCTGATGAAGCCGGCCGCCGACAAGCTGCGCGAGCGGCTGGCTGCCACCGCCTTTGCCGTACCGCAGATCCCGGTGATCAACAACATCGACGTGGCGGTGGAAATCGATGCCGAGCGCATCCGCGACGCGCTGTACCGTCAGGCCTTCGGCCCCGTGCGCTGGGTGGAATGCGTACAAGCCATCAAGGGGCGCGGCATCGGCACCCTGGTCGAGTGCGGTCCCGGCAAGGTGTTGGCCGGCATGACCAAACGCATCGATGCCGAACTGATGGGCGTGGCCTTGTACGACCCGGCCACCCTGGCGGAAGTCAAGACCTTGCTGGCCTGAGTCCGGCGGAAGAAGGAAACCAGAATGTCTGAAGTGAAATTCGCGGGCCAGGTGGCCTTGGTCACGGGTGCCTCGCGTGGCATCGGCGCGGCCATTGCGGCGGAACTGGCGGCCAAGGGCCTGATCGTGATCGGCACCGCCACCAGCGACGATGGTGCTGCCAAGATTGGAGCGGCGCTCAAGACGGTGGCCGGTGCGGCGGACGGTTGCCGCGGTGCGAAGCTCGACGTCAACGACGCAGCTGCGGCCGAGGCCCTGATCGACGAGATCACCAAGGCCCATGGCGGCTTGCAGGTGCTGGTCAACAACGCCGGCATCACGCGCGACATGCTGGCCATGCGCCTGAAAGACGACGACTGGGACGCGGTGCTGGACACCAACCTCAAAGCGGTGTTCCGCATGAGCCGTGCCGTGATCCGGCCCATGATGAAGCAGCGCTATGGCCGCATCATCAGCATCACCAGCGTGGTCGGCGCATCGGGCAACCCCGGTCAGGCCAACTACGCTGCGGCCAAGGCGGGTGTGGCCGGCATGACCCGCGCGCTCGCACGCGAGCTGGGCAGCCGCAACATCACCGTCAATTGCGTGGCCCCGGGTTTCATCGAAACCGACATGACCGCTGCGTTGCCCGAAGAGCAGCAGAAAGCCTTGCTGGTCCAGATTCCGCTGGGCCACCTGGGCAAGCCGGCCGACATCGCGCACGCGGTGGCTTATCTGGCCAGTCCGCAAGCCGCTTATGTGACGGGGCAGGAGTTGCACGTCAACGGCGGCATGTTCATGGCCTGAGCATCCCAAACACGTCGCACAAAGCCGCCCGGCGGGCCGTCTAGGGGCCTCTCCCTAGCCCGGCTAAAATGGCGGTCTGTATTTCAACCACCCTCAGAGGGACTTATGAGCGATATCGAAGCACGCGTGAAGAAAATCATTGCCGAACAACTCGGCGTGGAAGAAGGTCAGGTCACCCATGAGAAGGCTTTCGTGGCCGATCTGGGCGCCGACTCGCTCGACACCGTGGAACTGGTCATGGCCCTCGAAGACGAATTCGGTATCGAGATCCCCGACGAAGACGCCGAGAAGATCACCACGGTCCAAAACGCCATCGACTACGCGATGAGCCACCAGAAGGCCTGATCGATCCATGAGCCGCCGCCGTGTCGTCGTGACCGGTCTGGGCTGCATCAGTCCCGTGGGCAACACGGTGGCTGAAGCCTGGACCAACATCCTCGCTGGTCAATCCGGTATCGGTCTCATCACCAAGTTCGATGCGTCGAACTTCGCGTGCAAGATCGCGGGTGAGGTCAAAGGGTTTGATCTGGAGTCCTACATCAGCGCCAAAGAGGCGCGGACCATGGACAGTTTCATCCATTACGGGATCGCCGCTGCCCACCAGGCCGTGGTCGATTCCGGCTTGCCCACGGGCGAAGCGCTGGGTGAAGAAGAAGCGACGCGCATCGGTTGCATCATCGGGTCGGGCATCGGCGGTCTGCCGCTGATCGAAGAGACCCACGGCGAATACACGAGCCGCGGCCCGCGCCGCATCTCCCCGTTCTTCGTGCCCGCCTCGATCATCAACATGATTTCGGGCCATGTGTCCATGCGGTTCGGCTTCAAGGGGCCCAACCTCGCTGTGGTCACGGCCTGCACCACCGGTCTGCATTGCATCGGTGAAGCCGCGCGCAAGATCGAGTATGGCGATGCCGACGTGATCGTGGCGGGTGGTTCCGAAGGCACGGTATCTCCGTTGGGGGTGGGTGGCTTTGCCGCCATGCGCGCGCTGTCCACCCGCAACGACGACCCGGCCACCGCGTCCCGTCCCTGGGACAAGGACCGAGATGGTTTCGTGCTGGGCGAGGGCGCGGGTGTGATGGTGCTCGAAGAGTACGAACACGCCAAGGCGCGTGGCGCCAAGATTTACGCCGAGGTGGTGGGCTATGGCATGAGTGCCGATGCCGGCCACATGACCGCACCCAACATGGACGGCCCGCGCCGCGCCATGGTGAACGCCCTGCGCAACGCCGGTATCAACGCCGACCAGGTGGATTACCTGAACGCGCATGGCACGTCCACGCCGCTGGGCGACGTGAACGAGACCAACGCGATCAAGGCCGCGCTGGGCGACCACGCCAAAAAGACGGTGGTGAACTCCACCAAGTCCATGACCGGGCACCTGCTCGGTGGGGCTGGCGGTATTGAAAGCGTGTTCACCGTTCTGGCGCTGCACAACCAGAAGAGCCCGCCGACCATCAACATCTTCAACCAGGACCCCGAGTGCGACCTGGACTACTGCGCCAACACGGCGCGGGACATGAAGATCGACGTGGCCGTGAAGAACAACTTCGGTTTCGGTGGCACCAACGGCACACTGGTGTTCAAGCGCGCCTGATCCGCGTCTCCTGATCGCTGACTTTTCATGCGTAACGCCCCATCGGTGACGTATCCGGTGGGGCGTTGTGCTGTTCAGGGGCGCGTGCTGATCGTCATCAGTGGGCTTGCAATGCTTTCGCTGGTGCTGTTGGCGGTGCTGTGGCCGTCTGCCAGCGCGCTGTGGCTCTGGGGCGGTGGGTGCGTCTGGATGGGGTGGACGGCATGGGCGCTGCGCGCCTGGTGGCTTTCGCCTGTTGGTCGGTTGCAGTGGGACGCCCAAGCCGCAGCTTCGACCGCTTTGTCTGGCGATCGCCCTGGCGGTTGGCGTTGGCACGGCGACGGACTGTCGTCGACCGACCTGGCCCGTGTGGAGTGGGTGCTGGATGCGCAGACCACACTGCTGCTCCGTATCTATCCGCACACCGAGCGGGCTCGCTGGCTCTGGCTGGAGGCCAGGAGCGCCCCCAGGCACTGGGATGACATGCGGCGTGCGCTCACGAACCACGCCCGCCGAGGGTAGTGCTGACCACTGCCGGCGCTCTGGCAGGGCGATGGGGTATATTTTCCCGGCCCTATCGCCTGTTGCATGACCACCTCCGAAGACCACACCGCTCCGCCCACCCCCGACAGCGACGCCATGCTGGTGCAACGCACGCTGGCAGGTGAGCAGCGGGCCTTCGATCTGCTGGTCATCAAATACCAGCGCCGTGTCGAGCGCCTGATCGGCCGCATGGTGCGCGACGTGGACCTCGTGCCCGACATCGCCCAGGAGACGTTCGTGCGCGCTTACCGGGCGCTGGCCCAGTTCCGGGGGGACGCCCAGTTCTACACCTGGCTCTACCGCATCGCGGTCAACACGGCCAAAAAGCAGCTGCTGGAACTCAAGCGCGACCCGCTGGTTTTCCAGTCCCAGCTGCAATCGGGGGACGACGATGAAACTTCCTCGCCCGAACGCGAACTAAACGCACAGGTGGCCGACGAAGAGACCCCCGATGCAGTGCTGGCCAGCAAGGAGATCGCCCAGGCGGTGAATGCCGCGCTGGATGCACTGCCCGAGGAATTGCGCATGGCCATCACCCTGCGTGAAATGGAAGGCATGAGTTACGAAGAAATCGCTCAGGCGCTGGATTGTCCTATCGGCACGGTGCGTTCGCGCATCTTCCGGGCGCGCGAGGCGATTTCCAGCCGCATCAAGCCCATGCTGGAACACCAGTCGGGCAAACGCTGGTGAGCCCCGGGGCTGACCCGCGCCGAGGACACCTGAGATTTTTGGGAACACGAAGATGACCGCCGCACACCACCACCACCAAGCCCCTGCGGGCGCTACCCGCCAGTCCACCGACCACGGCCCCTCGACCAGGGGCGAGCCGGGCAGCGATCTGTCGGCGCTGGTCGACGGCGAGCTCGATGTGCAGGCGCTGGACGCGTTGCTGCAATCCCTTGCCGAAGACGACGACCTGCGCAGCACGTGCCGTGGGTACCAGGTCATTGGCGAAGTGTTGCGCGGTGGGGCTCCGCAGCCGGCGGGTGTGCCGCCACATGCGTTTGTGGCGGGCGTGCGTGCGCGGCTACAAGCCGATCTGGCACTGGCTTCGTCTCCTGCAGCGGTGTCCGTGTCGCTGCCGGCGGGTGTACCGGCCGCCAACGACGCCGTGTTCCGCTGGAAGATGGTGGCGGGTTTCGCCTCGCTGGCCGCGGTCATGGCCGTCAGCTGGAGCGTGATCGGCGGTGCGCCGGCGTCCTCCGGCGGCGCAGCAGCCGGTCCGCAGATGGCGCTGATGTCGTCGCCGGGCGGGGTGTCGCTCGTGAACGCGGTCCAGCCGGCCGAACCGTCCACCGCGGTTGTGGTGAACACGGCGCAAGGCCCGGTGTTGCGCGACGCCCGCCTGGAGCAGTTGCTGGCCGAGCACCGCCAGTACGGCGGCATGTCGGCGCTGCAGATGCCGGCTGGTTTCCTGCGCGATGCCACCTACACCGCCTCCCCCCAGCGCTGAAGCCGCCATGAGCCTTGCCTTGCCGTTGTCCACCCGGTCTGTGTTTGCAACCCACGGCGCCACCGCATCGGTGCGTCGGCGCTGGTCTGGGGCGTTGTTGCTGGCCTTGTCGGCCGTACTGAACGCTCCTGTGCTGGCGCAGACCCAGCCCAACTCGGGACGCAGCGTCACCGAGTGGCTCACACGTCTGCACGAGGCCTCGCGTCAACGCGCCTACATGGGCACCCTGGTGGTGTCGGCGGGCTCGGCCATGTCGTCCTCGCGCATCTGGCACGTGTGCGATGGCACGCAGCAGATGGAGCGTGTCGAGACGCTGACCGGCGCTCCGCGCACCACCGTGCGGCGCAACAGCGAAGTGATCACCTTCGTGCCCGAGTCCAAGACGGCCTGGGTGGAAAAGCGCGAGTCTCTGGGGTTGTTCCCAGCGCTGTTGCGTGCGCCCAGCAACCAGATCCCCGAGTTTTATGGGGTGCAGGAAAGCGCTGCCGAACGCGTGGCCGGGCACCTGGCCGATGTGGTCGAGATCACGCCCAAGGATGCGCTGCGGTTTGGTTACCGCATCTGGTCGGAAAAGAAGACCGGCCTGGTGGTCAAGATGCAGACCCTGGGCGAGCAGGGCGCCGTGCTGGAGCAGGTGGCCTTCACCGAACTGCAATTGGATGCGCCGGTGCGCATGGACAAGCTCCGGCAGCTGATGAACGACACCAAGGGCTACGAACTGCACAAGCCGGTGTTGCGCAAGACCACGCCTGAGGCCGAAGGCTGGCGGCTGAAAGAGCCGGTGCCGGGTTTTCTGCCGATGAGCTGCCACACCCGCGACCCAGAGGGCGCCCCTGCGGGTGGAGCGCCCATGCAGTGGGTGTTCTCCGATGGGCTGGCCTCGGTCTCACTGTTCGTTGAACCCTACGACGCGGCGCGCCACACACAAGAGAAGTCAGCGGTCATGGGGGCCACACACTCGGTCACGCGGCGTGTGGGCAGCCACTGGCTCACGGCCATGGGCGAGGTCCCGCCGGCCACGCTGCGGCGTTTTGCCCTCGCGCTGGAACGCACGCGCTGATCCGCCCACCTGGCGGCGCTGCGGGCTTGAAGCGCAACGGACCAGCCCCCACTTTTTGAAACTTGTTCTTGAGGAGCTTGCAGCATGCTTCGTGAATCTTCTCGTGCGCCCTGGGGGCGCAGTGCCTTGACCTCCGCCCTGGCGGTGGCCTGCCTGGCACTTGTGCCGGTCCTGCCGGCGGCGGCGCAAAGCGGTGCGGCCACGGCCAGCGTGCGCGGTCTGCCCGACTTCACCGATCTCGTCGATCAGGTCGGGCCGTCCGTGGTCAACATCCGCACGCTGGAAAAGGCCAGCGCGTCGGACAGTTCGGCCGACGAGCAGATGCTGGAGTTCTTCAAGCGCTTTGGGATTCCCGTGCCCCCGGGCGCGACCCCGCGCGGGCGCCAGGAGCGCAATGGCCAGGAAGAGCCGCAACCTCGGGGTGTCGGATCGGGCTTCATCCTCAGCGCCGACGGCTTGATCATGACCAACGCGCACGTTGTTGATGGCGCTGACGAGCTGATCGTGACCCTGCCCGACAAGCGCGAGTTCAAGGCCAAGATCGTGGGCGCCGACAAGCGCACCGACGTGGCGGTGGTCAAGATCGAAGCCACGGGTTTGCCGGCCGTGCGCATCGGCGATGTCAACCGCCTGCGCGTGGGCGAATGGGTGATGGCGATCGGCTCGCCCTTAGGCCTGGAGAACACCGTGACGGCCGGCATCGTCAGCGCCAAAAAGCGCGACACCGGCGATTTCCTGCCGTTCATCCAGACCGACGTGGCGATCAACCCGGGCAACTCGGGTGGCCCGCTCATCAACATGCGCGGTGAGGTGGTGGGCATCAACAGCCAGATCTACTCGCGCTCGGGTGGCTTCCAGGGCATCTCGTTCGCCATTCCCATCGACGAAGCGGTGCGCGTGTCAGACCAGCTCAAGTCCAGCGGCCGCGTCACGCGCGGGCGCATCGGTGTGCAGATCGATCAGGTCAGCAAAGAGGTGGCCGAGTCCATCGGTCTGGGGCAGGCCCGCGGTGCGCTGGTGCGCGGTGTGGAGCCCAACTCGCCTGCCGCCAAGGCGGGCGTCGAGCCGGGCGACATCATCCTCAAGTTCGATGGACAGACCATCGACAAGTCGGTGGATCTGCCGCGCCTGGTGGGCAACACCAAGCCGGGCAGCAAGAGCACGCTCACGGTGTTCCGTCGCGGCGGGCAACGCGATCTGACGGTGACCGTGGCCGAACTCGAAGCCGATCGCCCGCAACAGCGCGCCGCTGCGCCCGAGCCGACCAAACCGCAGGCCTCTGCCGCGGCGCAGTCGCTGGGGCTGACCCTGGCCGAGCTGAATGCGGCGCAAAAGAAAGAGCTGGATCTCAAGGGCGGCGTGCGCGTGGTCGCGGCTGACGGCGCGGCCGCGCGTGCCGGTCTGCGCGAGGGCGACGTGATCGTGGCCGTCGCCAACACCGAGGTGGGCAGCGTCAAGGAGTTCGAAGCCGCGCTGGCGCGACAGGACAAGGCGCGACCGGTGAACGTGCTGTTCCGCCGCGGCGAGTGGGCACAGTACGCTGTCATCCGCCCCGCGCGTTGAGTGGTCGGTCGGCCTGAGGCAAGGGGGAAATAACCCCCCAGCCTGCCCGGGATTGCCGGGTATCGGTTCGGTGGGTGGTCGTTTTGCCACACCGGCCGACGTCTGGTCGGAGGCGTTGACACCCCCCAAAAGTCAGTGAATGCTCACAATCAAAAATGGCCCGATGATCGAATTCGATAAAATCGGGGCATAACTGGCCGGCTTTGTGCTGTTCATCCGGCGTCGTGGTTCACGATGCGGGAAGTGCACAGCTTGTCCAGATGACATCCACAGCAGACCCACAAGAGGTGTGCAACAGTCTGTGGATAAGTTGTAGATAGTTTTCGTGTTGCTGCGCTGCAACAAGCCTCGGCGGGCGATCCGAGGGTGTGCATTCTGGGCTTTTTGCCTACAATGAAACCCCAACTATCGCAGTTGCCATTGATTGTTGGTTAGGGCGCGTCAACAGCTGACGCGCCCTTTTTTATGGCCTTCGCGCGCAGGCCTGCACCCCGGTGCCAAGCGCCCCATTCGAGCCGGTTTCCCGATGCATCACATCCGCAATTTCTCCATCATCGCCCACATCGACCACGGCAAATCCACGCTGGCCGATCGCATCATTTCCCGCTGCGGCGGCCTGTCCGATCGCGAGATGAGCGAGCAGGTGCTCGACTCGATGGACATCGA
>NZ_JBPCSJ010000446.1:0-4247 GCF_051007235.1 Hydrogenophaga sp.
GTTGTTGCTCATCACCAGCATCAGCATGGAGAAGGTGAACAGCGAGATGTAGGCGAAGAAGCGGTTGTAGCCGGCGTCTTCTTCCATGTAGCCGATGGTGTAGAGGTGCACCATCAGCGACACGAAGGTCACCACCACCATCATCATGGCGGTCAGGCCATCGACCATGAAGCCGATTTCCATCTTCAGGCCGCCAACGCGCATCCACTCGTAGATGGTTTCGTTGAAACGGGCACCGTCCACCGCGACGCTCTTGAGCGTCATGGCCGACAGGATGAAGGCGATCAGCACGCCCAGGATGGTCAGGGTGTGCGAGGCACGACGACCGATGACGTTGCCGCCAAAGGTGGTGCCCAGCAGGCCGGCCAGCGCGGATCCCACCAAGGGGGCCAGCGGAACGGCCAGCAGGGTGCTTGCGGATAGTGTGGAGCTCATGGTGTTCTTGCCTCGTCGGGTATTGGCATCAGCCCTTGAGGGTGTTGAGTTCTTCGACGCTGATCGATGCCTTGTTGCGGAACAGCAGCACCAGAATGGCCAGGCCGATGGCAGACTCGGCGGCCGCCACCGTCAGGATGAAGAACACGAACACTTGGCCGTGCAGGTCGCCCAGGTAGTGGGAGAAAGCCACGAAGTTCATGTTGACGGCCAGCAGCATCAGCTCAATGGCCATCAGCAGCACGATCAGGTTCTTGCGGTTCAGAAAGATGCCAACCACCGACAGCGCGAACAGCACCGCGCCGACCGACAGGAAATGTCCCAATGTGAGGCTCATGCCTTGCCCTCCTCGGCGGTCACGACTGCGGGTGCTGCCTGCTGGGTGGCGGCCAGCGGAACCACCACCAGGCGGTCGGCAGCGCGCACACGCACCTGCAGCGAAGGATCGATGGCCTTGCTGTCCTTGCGCTGGCGCAGGGTCAGCGCAATGGCCGTCACCATGGCCACCAGCAGGATCACCGCGGCGACCTCCACGGCGTACAGGTATTCGGTGTAGAGCAATATGCCCAGCGCCTTGGTGTTCGACACATCGGCAGCGGCTGCCGGCGCCTGCGCGCTGATGGCCGGGAAACCGACCCACAACACGGCAATGATCTCGGCGGCCACGATGCCACCCAGCGCAGCAGCCAGCGGGAAGTTTTGCCAGAAACCCCAGCGGTCACCGTCGAGCTTGATGTCGAGCATCATCACCACGAACAGGAACAACACCATCACCGCACCCAGGTACACCAGCACCAGGGTCAGGCCGAGGAATTCGGCCTTGAGGATGAGCCACAGGGCGGCCGCCTGGGAAAAGGACAGCATGAGGTACAGCACCGCGTGCACAGGGTTGCGCGCGGTGACCACCCGGTAGGCTGCAAACAGCAGCACCGCCGAGAAGAGGTAGAAAAAGCCGGTCTGGTAGTCCATGGTTCTTGTCTTTCGCGGGGCGCTCAGCGGTACTTGGCGTCCGCCGCCTTGGCCGCGGCGATCTCGGGTTCGTACCGGTCGCCCACCGCCAGCAGCATCTCTTTGGTGAAGTACAGGTCGCCGCGCTTTTCGCCGTGGTATTCCAGAATCTGCGTTTCGACGATGGCATCGACCGGGCAGGCTTCTTCACAGAAGCCGCAGAAGATGCACTTGGTCAAGTCGATGTCGTAGCGGGTGGTGCGGCGGCTGCCGTCTTCTCGCTGTGCGGCTTCGATGGTGATGGCCATGGCCGGGCAGACGGCTTCGCACAGCTTGCAGGCGATGCAGCGCTCTTCGCCGTTGTCGTAGCGGCGTTGGGCATGCAAGCCGCGGAAACGCGGCGACAGCGGCGTCTTTTCTTCCGGGAACTGCACCGTGATGTTCTTCGACAGGAAGTGACGTCCGGTCAGGGCCATGCCTTTGAACAGTTCGACGAGCAGAAAGCTCTTGAAAAAGTCGCCGATCGAGAACGGCGCGACGACGTTGGGAGACGCCGTGGAGGCAGCGGTGGTGGACATGATCGTTCGCCCTGCTTATTTCCAGATGTTCCACGGTGTCTGCATCAGACCGCCGACAAGCAGCAGCCAGACCAGGGTCACGGGGATGAAGATCTTCCAGCCCAGACGCATGATCTGGTCGTAACGGAAACGGGGGAAGGTGGCGCGGATCCAAATGAACATGGACACGACGACAAAGGTCTTGAGACCCAGCCAGATCCAGCCCGGAATCCAGTTGAACAGCGCGCTGTCGATGGGGGGCAACCATCCGCCCATGAACATCAGCACCGCGAGGATGGACACCAGCCACATGCTGGCGTATTCGGCCAGGAAGAAGATGGCAAAGCCCATGCCCGAGTACTCGACCATGTGACCGGCCACGATTTCCGCCTCGCCTTCGACCACGTCGAACGGATGGCGGTTGGTCTCGGCCACACCGGAGATCAGGTAGACCATGAAGATGGGCAGCAGCGGCAACCAGTTCCACGACAGGAAGCCCAGCCCCATGTCCGCACCCATGCCACGCGACTGCGAGGCCACGATGTCACCCAGGTTCAGGCTGCCCGCGGTCATCACGACCACCAGGAAACAGAAGCCGATGGCGATTTCGTAACTCACCATCTGGGCCGATGCGCGCAGCGCACCCAGAAAGGCGTACTTGGAGTTCGAGGCCCAGCCCGCGATGATCACGCCGTACACCTCGATCGAGGTGATGGCCAGGATGACCAGCAAACCGGCGTTGACGTTGGCGATCACGGCCTCAGGACCGAACGGCACGACCACCCAGGCAGCCAGCGCCGGCATGATGGCCATGATGGGACCCAGGCGGAACAGACCCGGCGCGGCGGCGCTGGGGCTGATGATTTCCTTGGTCAGCAGCTTGACCGCGTCGGCGATCGGCTGCAGCAGACCGAAGGGACCCACGCGGTTGGGGCCCAGGCGCACCTGCATGAAACCCAGCAGCTTGCGTTCCCACAAGGTGAGGTAGGCGACCGCGCCCATCAGGGGGGCCAGCACCGCCACGATCTTGAGCAGGTTCCAGATCACCGGCCAGGCGGCCGTGGTCCACCAGGAGGCGGCCAGCAGACCCAGACCGGCGTTGTACATCGCATCGATCATGCGTGTGCTCCTTGGGCAGCGCGGCCATCGGCCGTCAGCTGCAGCGAACTGGCGCGCCGCACCAGCGAATCGAGTTGGTAGATCGAGGCCACGCACGGCTGCGCCGGGATCACATTCATGTCGATGAACGCAGCACCTGCGTTGGACAGGCGCGCAGCATCCACCACCTCACCGCTGGCAACCCCGGGCAGCGCGGTCGCCAGCACAGCCTGCGACGAATCGGCATCAAAGCCCGGCAGCCCCAGCAGGTTGCCGAGCACACGGAGCACCTTCCAGGCCGGACGGGTGTCGCCCAGCGGACGCACCACGGCGTGGAAGCTCTGCAGGCGGCCTTCGGCGTTGACGAAGGAGCCCGAGGTCTCGGTGAACGGTGCGATGGGCAGCAGCACGTCGCTGATGTCCAGGTTGGCCTTGAAGGGGCTGAGCGTGACGACCATGCCCGCACCCTGCAGACCGGCAGCGCCAGCGGCGCTGTCGAACGCGGGTTCGGTGTTCAGCAGGATGGCGGCCTTGAGGGCGCCGCCCAGCATCTGCCCGGCGTTCAGGCCACCCTGGCCCGGCAGTGCGTTGAGCAGTTGTGCACCCACGGTGTTGGCCGCTTCGGTCAGGTAACCCACCGTGGCACCGGTCTGCTGCGCGATCCAGTTGGCGAGCGACAGCAGGCTGGATGCCTGAGCGTGGTGCGTCGCGGCATTGCCCAGCAGGATGGCCTTGTGTTCACCGCCCAGCAAGGACTTGGCCACCGCGCGCGCGGCATCGGTCACGTCAGCGGCCACCGGTGCCGAAGCACCGGTTTCGGCGCCCACCGCATTGGCGATACCGGCGAGGGCTGCCACCCAGTGTGTGCTGTCGGCCAGCACTTCGTTCTTCATCGCCATGGCCCAGTCTTGGGACGCGGCGTTGAGCACGTTGACCTGTGCACCCTTGCGGACCGCCTGGCGGATGCGCTGGGCGAACAGCGGGTGGTCCTTGCGAAGGTTGGAACCCACCACGAGCACACGCTGCAGCGACGACAGTTGCGCAACGGGCAGGCCTAGCCAGCGGGCCGAGCCAGCGGGCGCGGTGTTGCCAAAGTCGGCGTGGCGCAGGCGGGCGTCGATGTTCTGGCTGCCCAGGCCGCGCACCAGCGCGCCGGCCAGGGCCAGCTCTTCCACCGTGCTGTGCGGGCTGGCCAGCAGGCCAATGGCG
>NZ_JBPCSJ010000447.1:0-8118 GCF_051007235.1 Hydrogenophaga sp.
CTTTGGTGATGATCTGTATCAGGTCGACAGCATCGGTGACACCGTCGTGGAGTTGCTTAACCAGGGTATCGATACCGTGGGCAGCTCGATCAGCTATACCCTCGGCGCCAATGTGGAGCACTTGATTCTGCGAGGTTCCAGCGATTTGAATGGTGCTGGCAACGAACTGGGTAACCGCATCACCGGCTCCATCGGTAACAACCTGCTTGAGGGTCTCGCCGGAAACGACACGCTGTTTGGTGGCGCTGGCGATGACACCCTGCTGGGTGGAACCGGAACGGATTCGCTGGTGGGGGGCGAGGGCAATGACGTGCTGATCGGTGGATCGGGTCGCGACACCCTGACAGGCGGGCTTGGCGCCGACCGGTTCGTGTTCACTCAGGGCGATAGCGGCTCGCTGGGTTCGCACGATGTCATCACCGACTTCCGGCGTGCACAGGGTGACGTCCTGGATCTCAGCCAATTCGACATCAACCCGGTGGCTCCTGGTGTCCAGAACTTCGTGTTCAACCCTTTGGCACCGGTTCTGGGAAAGGACGCCACAGGGTGGCTGCACTTCGCCGACGGCAAGCTCTACGGCAGCACGGACGCGGACATCGATGCCGAGTTTGTCATCGAGCTCACCGGCGTGACGTCTTTGCGCGTCACAGACCTTGTGTTGCAGGACATCCTGTGAACCTGAGATGAGCGTTGCAGGCGTTCGCCTGCTGTGAGTGGTAGGAGCCCGAGCAGACCTGCAATGGTCTGTTCGGGCTTTTTTATGGGCAGTCATGGGTCGGATGCACGTGCGTTAGCATGCTGGCCCACCATGATCATCACCATCTTTCACAACCCGGCCTGCGGCACCTCGCGCAACGTGCTGGCGCTGATCCGCGAGGCCGGCATCGAGCCCGTGGTGGTGGACTACCTCAAGACCCCCTACACCCGCGAGCAGCTCACCGGGCTGCTGCAGGCCATGGGCCTGCGCCCGCGCGAGGTGCTGCGCACCAAGGGTGATCTGTACACCGAACTGGGCCTGGCCGATCCGGCGCTGAGCGATGCGCAACTGCTGGATGCGATGCTGGCGCACCCGGTGCTGGTGGAGCGTCCCATCGTCGTCAGCCCCAAGGGCACCCGCCTGTGCCGACCGAAGGAGCGGGTGCTCGACCTGCTCTGATCAGGCCGCGGCGCCCGGCCCGAAGCGCGTGGGCGGCTGCCCCAGTGCAGACCGGAACATGGCGGTGAAGGCGCTGTCGCTGGCATAGCCGCTGGCCGCGGCCACCTGGCTGACGGGTGTGCCGCGCGCCAGCATGGGCAGGGCGTGGGCCAGCACCACCTGCTGGCGCCAGCGCTGGAAGCCCATGCCCAACTCCTCGCGGAACAGGCGCGCCAGCGTGCGTTCGCTGGCGCCGCTGTGGGTGGCCCAGTCGGCCAGGGTGGCGTGCAGGGCAGGAGCGTTCATGACCGCTTCGCACAGCGCGCGCAGGCGCCGGTCGCCACGCTGCGGGTCGGGCATGGGCACGCCCAGTGGCTGGGTCGGGGCGTGTGCCATCTCGGCCAGCACCAGGGTGGCCAGCGCCTGCTGCTGGGCCGCCTGGCTGGCGTGGTGCGGCTGGTCCATGGCCAGCACCAGTTCGCGCAGCAGCGGTGACACGACCAGCACCCGCGAGGTGCGCCAGGCATCGGGCACTGCTGACGCATCGACGTACAGCGTGAGCAGTTGCGAGGCCTCCAGCATGGTCACCGCGTGGCGTGCCAGCGGCGGGATCCACACCGCCCGCGATGGCGGCACGATGCTGGTGGTTTCGCAGGCGGGGCCACCTGGGTGCGGGTCGGCCGCCACCGTCACCTGCAACAGGCCGCTGGCGCAGTAGGCCAGCTGTCCCCAGGCGTGGTGGTGCGGTTCGATCTGCGTGTCGTGCCCCATGGCGCGGGCGCGGCAGCGCACGGGGCGTTGCGGGTTGGGCTGGTAGGGGTCGGTATCGCCGACCGGGACGGCCTGGCGCTGGCGGCGGTTGTGCATGAGGCGGTGGATGGTGGGCGGGTGCTTTGGCGGAAATTCGACAGGACTTGTCTTTTTATCGCAAAACAACCGGCACCGCAGCGCCTAACATGCCGCCGATGAACACCGCCACCCTCGACGCCAGCGCGCCTGCCAACCCCGTTCCCCTGCAACAGGATGCCGCCGTCATCGGCCTGGTGGGCCTGGCGCACGGCACCTCGCACTTCTCGCACCTGTTGCTCGCGCCGCTCTTCCCGATCTTCATGCGCGATTTCGGCCTGAGCTACTCCGACGTCGGTCTGCTCATGACCATCTTCTTTGTCATCTCGGGCTCGGGCCAGGCCATGGCCGGTTTTGTGGTGGACCGCATCGGTGCCCGGCCGGTGCTGTTTGCTGCGATCAGCTGCTTCCTGCTGGCGGCACTGGCCGCGTCCATCGCCACGGGCTACCCGGGTCTGGTGCTGGTGGCGGTGCTGGCGGGCCTGGGCAACGCGCCGTTCCACCCGGCGGATTTCACCATCCTGAACCAGCGCGTGTCGCCGCCGCGGCTGGGCCATGCCTTCAGCGCGCACGGCCTGACCGGCAACCTGGGCTGGGCGCTGGCGCCGGCGTTCCTGGTCGGCATCACCGCGCTGGCCGACTGGCGCACCGCCTACCACGCGGCGGCGCTGCTGTACGTGGGCGTGCTGGCGCTGCTGTTCTGGCAGCGCGACAAGCTGCTCACGCAGGTGCACGTGCGCCACGCCGATGCGCCCAAGGGTTCGGACACGGCCTTCCTCAAGCTGCCGGTGGTGTGGTGGTGCTTCTCGTTCTTCCTGCTGTCCACCATGACGCTGGCGGTGGTGCAGAGCTTTGCGCCGTCCATCCTCAAGGCCGTGCACGGCGTGAGCGTGGAGGCTGCCACCCTGACCATCAGCGCCTACATGCTGTGCGGCGCCTTCGGCATGCTGGTGGGTGGCTTTGTGGCCGCCTACACCAAGCAGAGCGACCGCGTGGTGGCGCTGGCCATGAGCGCGGGCGCCGTGCTGCTGCTGGTCTGCGCCACCGGCTGGCTGGGCGCCACCGGCACCATGGTGGCACTGGCCGCCACCGGTTTTGCGGTGGGCGTGGGCGGGCCCAGCCGCGACATGATGATCAAGAAAGCCACGCCCAAGGGCGCCACCGGCCGGGTGTACGGCACGGTGTACTCGGGGCTGGACGTCGGTTTTGCCGTTTCGCCCCTGGTCTTCGGTGGCTTCATGGACCGCGGCTGGTACGCCGCCACGCTGGCCGGTGCGGCCGTGGTGTTGATGGTGTCGGTGTACGCCGCCGTCGGTGTCGGCCGCAGAACAAGCTTGTGAAACACCCCAGCCGCGCTGCGCGCGACCCCCTCAAGGGGGCGACACCAGCTGTCCGGCAAAGCCGGCCCGGCGGTGTCTCTCGCCAGACTTCCGCTGGCTTCGCGCAGTGCATTCCGAGTTGACGGCGCAGCACAATCGGCCGCATGACCACCGAATTCACTCCCCGACTCGCCGGCCACCTGCTCGTTGAATGCCTGATCGCCCAGGGCGTCACCCACGCTTTCGGTGTGCCGGGTGAGAGCTATCTGGCCGTGCTCGACGGCTTCCACCAGCACGCTGACCGCATCCGCTTCGTGATCAATCGGCAGGAAGGCGGCGCGGCCTTCATGGCCGAGGCGCAGGGCAAGCTGACCGGTCGGCCGGGTGTGTGTTTCGTGACCCGAGGGCCGGGTGCGACCAATGCCTCCATTGGGCTGCACACCGCTTTCCAGGACTCGACACCGATGGTGCTCTTCGTGGGTGACGTGGCCAGCGACGCGCGCGACCGCGAGGCCTTTCAGGAAGTCGACTTTGCCGCCTTCTTCGGTCCCAGCACCAAAGGTTTTGCCAAGCGGGTGGAGCGCATCGACGACGCCCGCCGCATCCCCGAATACGTGGCCCGCGCCTTTGCCACCGCCATGAATGGCCGGCCCGGACCGGTGGTGCTGGTGCTGCCCGAAGACATGCTGACGCAGACCGTGGACGCCGCACCGCTGCCCCGCGTGGAGCCGGTGCAGGCCTGGAGCGATCCCGGTGCGCTGCGCGAGTTGCGCACACTGCTGCTGGCCGCCCAGCGGCCGCTGGTGATCGCCGGAGGCGGGGGCTGGACGCCGCAGTCAGCCGCGGCCCTGCAGCGCTTCGCCGAGAACTGGCAGCTGCCGGTGGCCAACGCCTTTCGCTTCCAGGACTGCTTCGACACCCACCACCCCAACTACGCGGGCGACATCGGCCTGGGCATCAACCCGGCGCTGGCCGCGCGCGTGCGCAGCAGCGATCTGATCATCGCCATCGGACCGCGCCTGGGCGAAGCCACCACTGGCGGCTACACGCTGATCGAGGCACCGGTGCCGCGGCAGAAGCTGGTGCACATCCACGCCAGCGGCGAGGAACTGGGTCGGGTGTACCAGCCGACGCTGGCGATCAACGCCACCATGAACGCGGCGGCGCGTTCGCTGGAGGTGCTGACCGCGCCGCCGACGGTGGTGTGGTCCGAATGGACGGCGGCCTGTCATGCCGACTACGAAGCCAATGTGGACGTGGCCAACGGCGGCGTCACGCTGCCCGGCGCCATCGACATGCCGGCGCTCATTCACACGCTGCAGCGCCACCTGCCGGCCGATGCGGTGCTCACCAACGGTGCTGGCAACTTCGCCAGCTGGCTGCACCGCTTCTACCGATACCACGGCCTGGCCAAGGGCCACAAGACGCAGCTCGCCCCCACCAACGGGGCCATGGGCTACGGCGTGCCGGCGGGCATCGCCGCGGCCATCCTCACCGGTCGGGTGGCCTTCACCATCGCAGGCGACGGCGACTTCCTCATGAACGGTCAGGAGCTGGCCACGGCGGTGCAGCACGGCGCCAAGTCCATCGTCCTGCTGCTCAACAACGGCACCTACGGCACCATCCGCATGCACCAGGAGCGCGAATACCCCGCGCGCGTGAGCGGTTCCGACCTGCGCAAACCCGAAGTCTGCGCACTGGCTCGCGCCTACGGCTACGCGGCCGAGCGGGTGGAGCACACCGCCGACTTTGAAGCCGCGCTGCTGCGCGCGCTGACCGCCCCCTGCGGCACGATGATCGAAGTGCCGCTGAGCGAAGAGGTCATCACCACGCGTGGCACGCTGTCGGACATCCGCCTCAAAGCGCAGTCCTGACCGGGTGCCCCCGGCGGCGCCACAGCGCCCGGACATACCGCACGCACCGGTCGGTTTTGTGTCTGTTTGGTGAACAGATCACAAAACGGCGGGGAACCCGGCGCTACGGCGCGCCGCCCTGGCTGCCTACAGTTCTCCCATCGTCAACGCACAGGAGAAGCACCATGTGGACAGCACCCGCCAACGGCATCGCCAGCACCCCGGTCCCGGGCATCGGTCATGTTCAGCAGGGCCTGGAGCAGGCGCTGCTCATGCGTGTCATGGACGAGATCGACTACGGCGTGCTGGTGATCGACGCCCAGGGCCGCCTGCGCCACGCCAACCACCTGGCGCGCCACGAACTGGCCAGCCAGCGCCTGGTCATGAGCCAGGGCGGCATGCTGCTGGGGGTGAACACCGAGCTGAGCGAACAGATCCAGCTGGCCCTGGAGCTGTCCCTGCGCGGCCAGCGTCGCCTGCTGTTGCTCAAGAACGAGGCCAAGACCCAGCACCTGTCGCTGGCATTTGTGCCGCTGACCCATCCGCTTGAAAACGATGCGCCCACCGTGCTGGTGCTGCTGCAGCGCCAGAACGCGTGCGAAAACGTTTCGGTGCGCATGTTCGCGCGGGCCCAGAACCTCAGCCCCAGCGAAGAGGCGGTGATGATGGCCCTGTGCCGCGGCTTGTCGATCCCCGAGATCGCGCAGGAGCACGGCGTGGCCCAGTCCACCGTGCGCAGCCAGATCAAGGCGCTGCGCGAAAAAACCGGCAGCGCCAGCATCCGCCACTTGCTGCAACGCATCAACAGCCTGCCCCCCATGGTGTCGGCCTTGCGGGCGGTTTCGCCGGTGTCGCACAATGCCATGGCCTGAGACCAGCCATGCGCCTTGATGCCCCACGACAACGCCAATCCCTCTGACCCCGTTTCCACCGCCCACATCGAAGCGCTCGCCGCAATGGGGGTGCCGCGCCGCTACCGGCGCGGCACCTTGCTGATCCAGGAAGGCGAGACCGGCGACACCCTCTACATCGTGCTGCAGGGCCGGCTGCGCGCCTTTCTGGGGGACGATAACGGCAAGGAACTCACCCTCGGCACCTACGGCCCGCTCGAATACGTGGGCGAAATGTCGCTGGACGGCGGGCCACGTTCGGCCAACGTCGAAGCCACCGAAGCCAGCACCTGCTCGGTCGTCTCGCGCGCCACGCTGCTGGCCTACATCGCAGCCCACCCCGAATTCGCGCTCGAACTTATGGGCCGCCTGATCCGCCGCGCCCGTCTGGCCACCGAAAGCGCGCGCAGCATCGCGTTGATCGACGTGTACGGCCGCCTGGTGCGCCTGCTCAACCAGCTGGCTGGCGAGGCCGACGGGCAGGGCGTGCGTGCCTTGCGCGAGCGCATGACCCACCAGGAACTGTCCCAACACCTGGCCTGCTCGCGCGAAATGGTCAGCCGCCTGCTCAAAGACCTGGAAACCGGCGGCTACATCGCCGTGCGCGAGCGCCGCCTCCACCTGCTCAAGCCCCTGCCTGCGCGCTGGTAGGCAGGGTCTGCGCGGTTCGCGCGGTCAGCGGGTGCTGTCCAGCCACAGGCGCGCCACCTGCGGCGCGGCCATGCTGGTGCCCACCATGCGCACCGCGGCGGCGCTGCGCGTGCCGGCGGCCCGCACACCCCACAGCGTGGCGTGTTCGTCGCTCACGGCAAAACGGTCGGGCACTTTTTGCACACCGGTGCGTTCGGGGCGTGCGGCATCGGGGTCCGGGCTGCGCGGGCTGTAGCGCGCCATCGGGTCCATGCAGCTGTCAAAGTAGCGCACACCGCCCACCGACAGGGTGTTGGCACCCGTGGCCAGGTCGTTGAACGTGCCGCTGCGGCGCACCGGCGTCGGGTCGCCCGGGTGGTCGATGAAGCTGCCCAGCCCGCCGCTGGTGTCGTAGCGGCGGTCCTGCAGGTACGACTGGCGCGCGCCGGTCTGGGTACCGCGGATCTCGTCGTCGCGCTCGATGTACGCGTCCAGCACCACGGTGCGGGGGCCGCGGTTGGTCACGGTGATCTGCCAGACGCCGGGCGCGCTGCACACCGTTTCTTTGAAGCAGCGGGCGGTGGGTGCCACGGCCACCAGGGCGCAGGCACCCGGCGCGCCCAGCGCCGAGGTGGGTGGGAACAGCAGGGCGCACTGCGGTGCAGTGGCCGAGGGCCAGACACCGGTGTCTCCCACGGCCCGGGCGGGCAAGGCGGCTTGCCCGGGGGGCGTCAGCGTGATCTGCACGCCCTGCACTGGGGCGGCGGGTTGCTCGGTGTCCTGCAGCCAGCATTCCAGAAAGCTCTGGCTGTGGTCGTCGGGCTGTACGCGCCAATGCAGCGTGACCGACTCGCCTGGCGCGAGCGAGGCATTGGCGTGGGTCCGGGCCTGGTAGGCGTTGCCCGCGGGCACCACCAGCTGCGCGTTCAGTCCGCTGGCGGCCACCAGTTGCGACAGGGCCGACTCGATCATCGACGAGCCGTTGTGCGCCCCGGCCAGGGCACCCCAGCTCAGGTTGATCACCACGGTGGCGTCGTCCGCGCAGCGCGCGAGCGCCCAGGCCAGGGCGTCGAGCACGCTCACGTTGAGTGCACCGCCGGAACTGTCGGCCGCGCTGGCCCAGTCCAGCTGCGCCACCAGCAGACGGGCGCGGCTGCCGGCGTCATGGGCCGGGCGCCAGTCGGGCGGGCTGTCTTCGTGGCCGATGGTGCGCACCGGGATGCGTGGGCCCGCCGCCAGGCTGGCCACGTGGGTGCCGTGTTGCTCGGCGTGCTGCGGCTCCCACAGCTGCAAGTGGCGGTAGAGCGCGTCCTCGTCCAGCCGGCCGCGGCGGCTGCAGTGGGCGATGGCGGCGCCGATCTGCGCCTGGTCGAGTTCGTGGCCGTAGCCGGTGTCGCCGGGTGTGGGTCCGGCGCGGCGCGGGTCCAGTGGTGCCGGGCGCCGCG
>NZ_JBPCSJ010000448.1:0-4042 GCF_051007235.1 Hydrogenophaga sp.
CGTCCAGCACCTGTGCCAGCAGCGGCGTGACGGCGGCGAACTTCTCGCGGTACTGGCGGCGGTTGTCGATGACGTGGTCTTCGTCGCCCCAGGCGGCCACGCTGGCGGCCTGCACGGCCGGGCTCATGGCGACGCCGTGGTAAGTGCGGTAGAGCAGGAAGCTCTTGATGAGGGCCGCGTCACCCGCTGCGAAGCCGCTGCGCAGGCCCGGCACGTTGCTGCGCTTGGACAGGCTGGTGAACATCATGAGGTTCCTGAAGTCCGTGCGCCCCAGCTTCACGGCCGCTTCCAGCCCGCCCAGCGGCGGCTCGTCGCGGAAATAGATTTCGCTGTAGCACTCGTCGGAGGCGATCACGAAACCGTGGCGGTCGCTCAGCTCGAACAGCTTCTGCCACTCGTCCAGCGGCATCACGGCGCCAGTCGGGTTGCCGGGCGAGCAGACGAAGATCAGCTGCGTGCGCGCCCAGACCTCGTCGGGCACGCTGTCCCAGTCCACCGCAAAGTTGCGCGCCGGCACGCTGGGCACGTAGTACGGCTGCGCGCCGCCGAGCAGGGCCGCGCCTTCGTAGATTTGGTAGAACGGGTTGGGAAAAGCCAGCGTAGCGCCGGGTTTCGACGCGTCCAGCACCGTCTGTGAGAAAGAAAACAGGGCCTCGCGCGAGCCGTTGACCGGCAGCACCTGGGTGGCGGGGTTGAGCGTCACGGCGTAGCGGCGCTGCATCCAGTCGGCGCAGGCCTGGCGCAGGGCGGGTTCGCCCGCGGTGGCCGGGTAGCCGGTCAGGCCGGTGTCCAGCGCAGCGGCCAAAGCGTCCTTGAGCATCTGGGGCGTGGCGTGTTTGGGCTCGCCGATGCCCAGGCTGATGGCGCGGTGCGCCGAACTGGGCGTGACGCCCGCGAAGAGCTGGCGCAGCCGCTCGAACGGGTAGGGCTGCAGGAGGGACAGGTGGGGATTCATGCGGGCGATTATCCCAAGGGCGGCGCCGTGGCCCGCGGGGGCCGCTCCCAGAGGGCGGGCACGGTATCATCCCGCCTGCCGTCCGGTTCCTGCAGGGGGCGGATTTCCATTACAAATCAAGCGGTTACAAACTGCTACGCGATCGCCGTGCGCCTCAATTCGATCAAGCTCTCGGGCTTCAAGTCCTTCGCCGAACCGACCAACTTCATGCTCCCGGGGCAGCTGGTGGGCGTGGTGGGTCCGAATGGCTGCGGCAAGTCCAACATCATGGACGCGGTGCGCTGGGTGCTGGGCGAGTCCAAGGCGTCGGAGCTGCGCGGCGAGTCCATGCAGGACGTGATTTTCAACGGCACCAACAACCGCAAGCCGGCCAGCCGCTCCAGTGTGGAGCTGGTGTTCGACAACAGCGACCACCGCGCCGGTGGCCAATGGGGCCAGTTCCTGGAAATCGCGGTCAAGCGCGTGCTCACGCGCGACGGCACCAGCAGCTACTACATCAACAACCAGCCGGTGCGCCGCCGCGACGTGCAGGACGTGTTCCTGGGCACCGGCCTGGGCCCGCGCGCCTACGCCATCATTGGCCAGGGCACGATCAGCCGCATCATCGAATCCAAGCCCGAGGAACTGCGCCTGTTCCTCGAAGAGGCCGCGGGCGTCTCCAAGTACAAGGAACGCCGCCGCGAAACGGCGAACCGCCTGGCCGACACGCGCGAGAACCTGACCCGGGTCGAAGACATCCTGCGCGAACTCAACGCCAACCTGGACAAGCTGGAAAAACAGGCCGAGGTCGCGGCGAAATACAACACCCTGAACGCCAGCGCCACGCTCAAGCAGCACCAGCTGTGGTTCTTGAAGCGCAGCGAGGCCGAGGCCGACCAGGTCAAGGTCAAGAACGACGCGGCCCAGGCGCTCAACGACCTGGAGTCGCGCACCGCCGACCTGCGCCGGGTGGAAAGTGAACTCGAAACCATCCGCCAGGCCCACTACGCGGCGGGCGATCAGGTCAACCAGGCCCAGGGCAAGCTGTACGAGGCCAGCGCCGAGGTCGGCAAGCTCGAAGCCGAGATCCGCTTCGTGGTCGAAGGCCGCCAGCGTGTGGAGCAGCGGCTGGCGCAGCTCAAGGAACAGATCGCTTCGTGGTCCACCCGCAGCCAGGACGCGGGCGTCGAGCTCGAACAGCTGGCCGAGGCCATCGTCGAGGCCGAAGAAAAGTCGGTGGTGCTGGCCGCCCAGGGCGAAGAGCAGGCCGGTGCCTTGCCAGCGCTGGAGGATGCGCTGCGCGCTGCCCAGAACCGTGCCAACGAACAGCGCAGCAGCGTGGTGCAGGTGCAGCAGCAGATCCAGGTGCTGGCCGCCGAGCAGCGCAGCATCGAAGAACAGAGCCGCCAGATCGGCGTGCGGCGCGACAAGCTCAGCGCCGACCGCAACGCGCTGGCCGCGCCCGACGAGGCCCGCCTGGCCCAGGCCCAGGAACAGCTGGCCCAGGCGCAGGAAGTGGCCGACATGGCCGAAGCCGTGCTGCAGGAACTGCAGGAGAACGTGCCGCAACTGGACGACGCGCGCCGCAGCGCCCAGCAGGCGGTCAACCAGGAATCGGCGAAACAGTCCGACCTGTCGGCGCGTATGGAAGCGCTCAAGGCGCTGCAGGACAAGGTCAAGACCGACGGCAAATTGAAGCCCTGGCTGGCCAAGCACGGGCTGGACGGGCTGCAAGGCCTGTGGAGCCGTCTGCACATCGAACCCGGGTGGGAAAACGCGCTGGAGGCCGCGCTGCGTGAACGCCTGTCGGCGCTGGAAGTCTCGCGCCTGGAGATGGTGCGCCCCTTTGCCAGCGACGCACCGCCCGCCAAGCTGACCTTCTACAGCCCGGTTTGCGCCGCCGCGCCGGCCGTGGCCGGCGGTGCACTCAGGCCGCTGGCCGACTGGCTTCGCCTGAACGATGCGGGCCAGAAAGCCTTGCTCGCCGACTGGCTGCAAGGCTGTCTGACGGCGCCCAACCTCGAAGAGGCCATGGCCCAGCGCGCCCAGCTGCAGGCCGGTGACGTGATCTACGTGCCCAGCGGCCACGCGGTCAGCGCGCACAGTGTCAGCTTCTACGCGCCCGACAGCGAGCAGGCCGGTCTGCTGGCCCGGGCGCAGGAAATCGAGCACCTGGACAAGCAGCTGCGCGCCCAGGCCCTGATCGCCGAACAGGCGCGGACCGACCTGGTGCGCGCCGAAGCCGCCTACAGCGAAGCCTCGCAGCGCCTGGTGGCCGCGCGCCGCGAAGGTGCCGAGACGCGTGGCAAGGCGCACGAGTTGCAGGTCGAGGCGCTGCGCCTGACCCAGCTGGCCGAACAGACCCGTGCCCGCAGCGAACAGATCACCGCCGATCTGGCCGAGGTGGATGCCCAGCTCGAAGCCCTGCAGGAACGCCGCGTGACGGCCGAGGCCCGCTTTGAAGAGCTGGACATGCAGCTGGCCGACAGCCAGGAACGCCATGCGCAGCTGGACGACCAGGTGATCGAGGCCGAACGGCGGCTGACCGGCGCGCGCGAACAGCAGCGCAGCCTGGAACGCAATGCCCAGGAAGCCACCTTTGCCCTGCGCAGCCTGCAGGCGCGCCAGGCCGAATTGCAGCGTTCGCTGGAAACCGCGGCCATGCAGGAACGCTCGCTGGCCGACGAGGAGCGCCGTGCCGCCGAAGAACTGACCCGCCTGAGCGATGCTGCCGCCCAGGCCGGGCTGCAGAACGTGCTGGCCGTCAAGCTCGAACGCGAGCAGGCCCTGGCCGCGCTGCGCAGCCAGTACGACGACCTGACCGCCAAGCTGCGCGCCAGCGACGAGCACCGTCTCAAGCTTGAACGCGAACTCGACCCGCTGCGCCAGCGCATCACCGACTTCCAGCTCAAGGAACAGGCCGCGCGCCTGGGCGTGGAACAGTACAGCCAGCTGCTGGCCGAAGCCAACGCCGACCTGGCCGCGGTGGCGCAGAGCATCACCGAAGGCAATGTGCGCCTGGCCGGTCTACAGGGCGACATCGACCGCCTGCACCGCGAAATCCAGGCCCTGGGCGCGGTGAACCTGGCCGCGCTGGACGAACTGACC
>NZ_JBPCSJ010000449.1:0-6214 GCF_051007235.1 Hydrogenophaga sp.
GGGCGACGTGGTGCCCTACCTCGTCAACCTCACCAAGCGCGGCGCCGACCAGATCGGAGGCGCCGACTACACCTTCGATTGCACCGGCAACACCAAGGTGATGCGCCAGGCGCTGGAGGCCTCGCATCGCGGCTGGGGCAAGTCGGTCATCATCGGCGTCGCCGGCGCCGGCCAGGAGATTTCGACGAGGCCGTTCCAGCTGGTCACCGGCCGCACCTGGATGGGCACCGCCTTCGGCGGCGCGCGCGGCCGCACCGACGTGCCCAAGATCGTGGACTGGTACATGGAAGGCAAGATCGACATCGACAGCCTGATCACCCACAAGCTCAAGCTTGAAGACATCAACGAAGGCTTCGCGCTCATGAAGCGCGGCGAGTCGATCCGCTCGGTCGTGGAGTTCTGACGATGCCGCTGGAACGACTGGAACTGATCAGCGAGCACGGCTGCTTCGGCGGCGTGCAGCGTTTCTACAAGCACTTTTCGGTCAACCAGATCGGGTTGCCGATGCGGTTTGCGCTGTTCCTGCCGCCGCAGACGCTGGCGGGTCAGAAAGTCCCCCTGCTGACCTACCTGGCCGGCCTGACCTGCACCGAAGAAACCGCCACCATGAAGGCGGGTGCGCAGCGCCTGGCGGCGCAGCTGGGCCTGGCCCTGCTGTTCCCCGACACCAGCCCGCGCAACAGCGGCATCGAAGGCGAAGACCACCACTGGGACTTCGGCGTGGGCGCCGGCTTCTACCTCGACGCCACCGAGCACCCCTGGGCCGGTCACTGGCAGATGGAAAGCTACTTGCTGGATGACCTGATCCCCGGCGTGGTGGCCGAGTTCGGCTTCGACGGCGATCGGCTGGGCATCACTGGCCACTCGATGGGCGGGCACGGCGCGCTCACGCTCGCGTTGCGCCACCCTGGCATGTTCCGCAGCCTTTCGGCCTTTGCGCCCATCTGCGCGCCAGCGAAGTGCCCCTGGGGTCGCAAAGCTTTCCTGGGTTATCTGGGGCAGGACGAAGCCACGTGGCAAGCCCACGACGCCAGCTTGCTGATGGCGGCTCAGACCGCCGCGCCTTACCCCGGCGGCATCCTCATCGACCAGGGACTGGCCGACAAATTCCTGGCCGAGCAGTTGCACCCCGAAGCCTTTGAAGCCGCCTGCACGCAGGTGGGCCAGCCGCTGACGCTGCGCCGCCACGCGGGCTACGACCATGGCTATTACTTCATCAGCAGCTTCATCGACGACCACCTGCGCCTCCATGCACAAGCGCTGCTGGGGCCTTGACCCCGTTCACTGAACTGCCATGGCGGACTGCCGATAATCCGGCGTCCGCCTTTTTTCTGCTCCTCCCATGCGCCCACGCCAATTCGACCTCATCGCCTTCGACTGGGACGGCACCCTGTTCGACTCCACGGCCATCATCACGCGCTGCATCCAGGCGGCGGTGGCCGATGTGGGCGGCACCGTGCCCACCGACCAGGCGGCCAGCTACGTCATCGGCATGGGCCTGATGCAGGCCCTGGCGCACGCCGCGCCCGATGTGCCGCAAGACAAATACCCCCAGCTGGGTGAGCGCTACAAGCACCATTACTTCGCGCACCAGCACGACATCAGCCTGTTCGATGGCGTGCTGCCCCTGCTGGCCGATCTGAAGGCCCGCCACCACTGGCTGACGGTGGCCACCGGCAAAAGCCGCCGCGGGCTCGACGAAGCCCTGCAGGCGGTGGAGCTCAAGGGTGTGTTCGACGGTTCGCGCACGGCCGACGAAACCGCTGGCAAGCCCAGCCCGCTGATGCTGCACGAGCTGATGCGCGAATTCGGCGTGGCGCCCGAGCGCACGCTCATGATCGGCGACACCACGCACGACCTGCAGATGGCCGTCAACGCCGGCTGCGCCAGCGTGGGTGTGAGCTACGGCGCCCACGAGCCCGACGCCTTCCACGCCCTGCAGCCGCTGCACATCGCGCATTCGGTGCGCGACCTGCACGACTGGCTCGGCGCCCACGCCTGATCGGTCAATGCCCGACGCCATGGACGCCCAGCCCGACGATCCGCTCATCCCGCTGTGCAACAGCCGCGACCTGGTCGACGGTGGTGTGGCCGTCGGTTTCGACGTGGTGTACGGCGGTCAGACTTGCCGGGCTTTTGCCATCCGCTACCGGGGGCAGGTGCACGCCTACCTGAACCGCTGCACCCACGTGGCCATGGAAATGGACTGGCGCCCGGACCATTTTTTTGACGACAGCGGCCGCTGGCTGCTGTGTGCCACCCATGGCGCCCATTACGAGCCTGACACTGGCCAGTGCAAGGGCGGCCCCTGCAAGGGCGGCCTGATCAAGATCGGTCTGTCCGAGCACGACGGTGTCGTGCACTGGCAGTCACAATACCTGCTCAAACCCGTGTCCTTCTGAGCGCTCAGCGCCCAACCACCCCATGAACGACGACTTCAACAGCCCAGCCGTCAGCAGCGGCCAGACCAGCAGCCCCAACGCCGGCTGGGAGCGCGCCACCATCGAAAAGCTGCTGTTCGCCCAGCTCAAGGAACAGCAGGCCGCGCGCCGCTGGCGCATGTTCAACCGGCTGCTCTGGCTGGGCCTGTTCGGGGCCATGGCCTGGTTTTTCTACAACGCCGAGAGCATGAACACCTCGGTCAGCACGCCGCACACCGCCGTGATCGACATCAAGGGCGAAATCGCCTCCGGTGCCGAAGCCAGCGCCGAGAACGTGGTCGCCTCGCTGCACAGTGCCTTTGAGGACAAGGGCGCCCTGGCCGTGGTGCTGTTGATCGACTCGCCCGGCGGCAGCCCGGTCCAGGCCGGCATCATCAACGACGAGATCACCCGCCTCAAGGCCCTGCACGGCAAGAAGGTGTACGCCGTGGTCGAGGAAACCTGTGCCTCGGCGGCGTATTACATCGCGTCCGCCGCCGACGACATTTACGTCGACAAGGCCAGCCTGGTCGGCAGCATCGGCGTGCTCATGGACGGCTTCGGCTTCACCGGCCTGATGGACAAGCTCGGCGTGGAACGCCGCCTGATGACCGCCGGTGCCAACAAAGCCATGCTCGACCCCTTCAGTCCGCAGGACGCAACGCAAAAGGCCTACATCCAGGCCATGCTCGGCGAGATCCACACCCAGTTCATCACCGTGGTCAAGAAGGGCCGGGGCACCCGCCTGAAAGAAACCCCCGACACCTTCAGCGGCCTGGTCTGGAACGGCCAGCAAGCCGTGGCCATGGGGCTGGCCGACGGCCTGGGCAACCTCGATCATGTGGCCCGCGAAGTCGTCAAGGCCGAAGACATCGTGGACTACACCCAGCGCGAGAACGTTGGCCTGCGCCTGGCCAAACAGTTTGGCGTGAGCATCGGGCAAGGCATGTACAAGGCGGCCGTTTCAAGCGGCGTTGCGCTGCGTTGACGCTTCCGTCCGATGGTGTGCCGTCAGGTGCCGCCAGTGGTACCCGTGCCAGCGAAGACCCGTGGTTTCACCTGGCAGTTGCGGCGCCCGGTAAAAATTGCCGTTGATCTGAGCGTGCATCACGAGATGGCGCACAAATTGGTTGAGCAGGCGACGCTGTGGACGTGACCGTTCGGTTTCATTCCAGAACTGGTCCAGCGTCCCCTTGTGACACAGGCCCTGCAGGTCGAACAAGGCGCGCCCCATCACCTTGGTCGCCACCCCGTACTGAAGCGACTGCAAGGCGGTTGTGCTGTTGATGACCACCACCCCACGGGCATGCCGCAGCAGTGTGGGCATGTGCTGATCGTGCACGTAATAACAGCGGTTCGTTATCCGCAGTCGGCGGGCCAGGTCGCGGATCAGTCGGCTGTAGTCGGTGTATCCGCGGTCCATCGGGTGGTGTTTGATGACCAGCGCCGTGTCTTGCGGGGCATGGAGGGCGAATGAGGTCATGACCTCTTCGATGAATGCCTGGACACTGCTGTAGTCGGAATGAACCACCACCTGTGAGTCGTTGAACACTTGCAGTGGAACCAGGAAAAAGCGGTTGTCCCAGCGCTCGGTGAACTCCCCCATGAGCCTGGACTCCCGATGGGCATACAGATGCTTGCGCCAGACCGAGCGGAGCCAGGGGATCACCTCCAGCACGCTCAGGCGCCGATGGTGGCGGTAATGGGGGAACGCGACAGCGCCCAGCGATCCCATCAGGAAGTACCAGAAGCCCCACCACACCATGTACCAGTAGGGGTTGCCCAGGTCTTCGCGTTCAAAGGCCGGCAGGTCGGCCTGGTTCAGGTAGGTGACCGGGTTGCGCGGCAGCAAGGAATGCGCGTTGACGCCGTGCGGTTCCAGCGTCACGAAGTGGGGGCGAAGGTAGCCCTCTTCAAAAACGCCGACCTGGATTCCCCGTGCCTCGGCCACTTCCCGCGCCACCTGGTGAATGCCGCGGCAGTCGCCGAAAAGCAGCACCAGGTCGATGTCGAGCCGCTCCAGCAGATCGGCCAGGTAGCTGGGCCACTGGCTCATCGGGCCGCGGAAGTTCACCGCATCGCGCCGGTAAAAAAACCAGTCTCCAGCGTTGAAGTTCACCTTGAACACGGTCGCGTCGGCGCGTTCCAGGTCTCGGGCCAGACGCTGGAAAAAGGGGCCAACCGGTCCTTGCAACAGCAGGATCCGTTGGCCTCGGAACGCGTGTATCCCTTTGTTGGGCATGGTGCGATGGTTCTAAGCCGGGGCGGGGGAAACCCTCGCATTTTCGCACCCGGGTCACATGAGAGGGCCCTGGCAACGGTAACCGTGCATTTCAGCGTGCGATTCTGCGCAGCAGTGTGCGGCGCAGCGCCGTCCACCAGGAAGGGGGCTGCGACAGCTTTCGCAGCGCGAGCAGTTCGTCGATGGCCCGTTCCGGGGTGGTGAATCGGCCTGTGCTGTGGCTCACGTAGGTGGGGTACAGCAGCAAGGCACCTGCGACCAGTTCGTCCAGCCGCAGGCGGCGCTGGCGTCGTTCTCTGGAGGGATGGTCGGCGGGGACAACATCGGTCGTCAGACCCCAGCCGGCATAAAAGGGCATGCCGTGGCACACCACCGGTTTGCCACGCAGCAACGCCTCAAATCCCGAGAGGGAGGTGAGCGTGTGGACTTCATCGACGCCCGACAGCAAGGTGTGCATGGACGTGTCGGTGATCAGTTCATCGCACCACTGCCGGGCCTCCCCCTCATCGGTGCTCGCGCGGCGCAGGCCGGCCACCACATCGGGATGCGGTTTGTAAATCAGGTGGGCATCCGGTGAGCATTCGCGAACCCGGCGAAGCAGGGCCATGTTGCTGCGGATATCCGGAGCGCCCCACGCCAGGGACGCGTCCGACTCTACCTGGCCCACCACCAGGAGCACAGGACCATCTGTGCGGGGGCGTTGCCAGGTGGACTGGCCCACGTTGTATTTGGTCAGGCCTTGTGCGACCACCATCTCCCGCAGTCGCTGACCCCGTGCGCGCTCTTCATCGGTGAACGGATGGTGCTGCAGCAGGTGTTCAAGGTCCGATGGACGAGAGGCGTCGAAGTACATGCCCCGCCGATCCACCACCCAGGAGATGGGGCGAACCAGGTCTGCACCGAGGCCCACCGACCGCAGGAATCCGTCTTCCAGGTGCAGGACGTCATCGTCCGGGTCCGCGCGTCCCCAGCGCACGCGCGTGATGCCCGGCGGTTTGGAGCGTGTGCCCCACGTGAAACGGACCTGGCTGCCCTGGAAGAACCGTCGCACCACGGGGCGCTTCAGAGGCGAGAAGCCCTGTGCAACGACTTGGGCCGGAAAGCGCTCGCGCATGCGCCGTTGCAGACCCATCCAGTCCAACAGTGGTTCCACTTCGCAACGCAGCCCCGTCTCTGGGTGGCGGTAGCGGGGGTAGGCGATCAGACTGCCGTGCACCAGGGCTGCCATGGGGCGCGGGGTACGCCGCCCCGCGGGGGCGGGCCGTGCGTCCGTGGTCAATCCCCACCCTGCGTAGAAAGGCATGCCAAAGCAGCGCACCGGTCTGCCCCACAGCAGCGCCTCAAAGCCCAGTTGGGAGGTGACGCAATACACCGCGCGGGCATGGGGCAGCACACTGGCCGGGTGCCAGTCCTGCGCCATCACGCGCACGCGGGGGTGGCGGGACCAAGCGCGCCAGTCGTAGTGGCCACGTTTGCGTCCATGCAACACGTCCGGGTGGATTTTCAGCAGCACCGTGCTCTGCGGGTATTCGTCCAGCGCGGCGTGGAGCAT
>NZ_JBPCSJ010000450.1:0-3440 GCF_051007235.1 Hydrogenophaga sp.
GTGAAGGCTTGCTCCGATGCGGGCTTGCATTCGGTGCTGGAGAAGTACGACGCCAGCATGACCGAAGCGGACCTGCTGGCCCGCGTGGAAGCCCTCAACAACGACCCCGCCATCCACGGCATCCTGGTGCAACTGCCTTTGCCGGCGCACATCGACGCGCAAAAAGTGATCGAAGCCATCAGCCCGGCCAAGGACGTGGACGGCTTTCACATCGCCAGCGCCGGGGCCTTGATGACCGGCATGCCCGGTTTTTGGCCCTGCACACCCTACGGCTGCATGAAGATGCTCGAGAGCATTGGCTATGACCTGCGCGGCAAACATGCCGTGGTCATTGGCCGCAGCAACATTGTGGGCAAGCCCATGGCGCTGATGCTGCTGCAAAAAGACGCCACGGTGACGGTGGCGCACTCGCGCACCCAAAACCTCAAAGCCCTGACCCTGCAAGCCGACGTGATCGTGGCCGCCGTGGGCAAGCGCAATGTGCTCACGGCCGACATGGTCAAACCCGGCGCCGTGGTGCTGGACGTGGGCATGAACCGCAACGACGAAGGCAAGCTCTGCGGCGACGTGGACTTTGCAGGCGTCAAGGAAGTCGCGGGCTACATCACCCCTGTGCCGGGCGGCGTCGGCCCCATGACCATCACCATGCTGATGGTGAACACCCTCGAATCCGCCGAAAAAAGTGCCTGACCGGGCAAGCCCCCCAAGCAAAACGCCGGCTTCAAGCCGGCGTTTTTCATGCATTGATAACGAAATTCAATGTCAATTCATGCGCGCTGTTCGCCAAAGCGCAGCGCCCGCACAAAGCCACTGCCCCAGCACCATCAGCGTGCCCAGGCCATGCCACAGGCGCAGGTCCCCACCGGTGGCGCGGGCGGTGACGATCTTCTGCGCCACGCCGAACTCCTGCAGCAGCGCCAGCAGCATGGCCGCCAGCACAAAGCCCATGGTGCCCAGCACGCGCTGCATCTGCGCCAGCCGTTGAGGGTCCACCGTTTCATCCGCCAGCGGGAACTGTGCGTCGGCCCGCGCCCGGCGCAACACCAGCAGCAAGGCCATGCCAATCCCCAGCCCGGCCCAGCACTGCAACGAAAACAGCTTGGCCGCCACCGGCCCGGCCACGGGCGCGCCCAGCTGGGCGAACAGCGTGGGCACGGCGACGAAGCTCAGGCCTGACATGCCGCCCCACCAGAGCGCCGCCAGGAAAACGGCCAGCCGCTGCTGCATGACCATCACTCGTAGCGGACAGCCACCACCTCGTAGCGGCGCACGCCGCCCGGCGCCTGCACCTCGGCCACGTCGCCCTCTTCCTTGCCGATCAGCGCGCGCGCGATCGGGCTGCTGATGTTGATCAGGCCCTTCTTCAGGTCGGCCTCGTCCTCGCCCACGATCTGGTAGGTCACGGCAGCACCGCTGTCTTCGTCTTCCAGGTCCACCGTGGCGCCGAACACCACGCGGCCACCAGCGTCCAGCGTGGACGGGTCGATCACCTGAGCGGCCGAGAGCTTGCCTTCCACCTCGGCGATGCGGCCTTCGATGAAGCCCTGGCGTTCCTTGGCTGCGTCGTAGTCGGCGTTTTCGCTCAGATCGCCCTGGGCGCGGGCTTCGGCAATCGCCTGGATCACCCCCGGGCGCTCCACGGTCTTGAGCTTGTGCAGCTCGGCCTTGAGCAGTTCGGCGCCGCGTTTGGTGATGGGATAGGTGGACATGGCAATCACTCCGGGATACGCATCGGGCAGGCTGCGTGAGGTTTCTGCCCGGGACAAAAGGAAACCGCCGAACGTTGCCGATCGGCGGTGAAGTTGCACCGGATTATGCCCCGGTCCCGCGGCAAAAAACGAAGGGCCGCCCCGGGGTTTGCCCCCAGAGCGTCCCTCCGCGCGAACTCAGGCGTTCGCCAGCTGCTGGTGCATCTCCTGCACGGAAATCACGCCCAGGCTGTTCATGTACTTCATGCCCTCGACAGCCGCTACCGCGCCGGCGATGGTGGTGAAGGTCGTCACACGGGCCAGCAGCGCCGAGGTGCGGATCGCGCGCGAATCGGTGATGGCGTTGCGGCGCTCTTCCACCGTGTTGATCACCAGCGCGATCTCGCTGTTCTTGATCGAGTCCACGATGTGCGGGCGGCCTTCGGTCACCTTGTTCACCGTCTTGACCGGAACGCCCGCCGCTTCAATGGCCGCCGCCGTGCCGCGCGTGGCCACCAGTTCAACACCCATGGCCACCAGCTGGCGCGCCACTTCCACGGCGCGTGGCTTGTCGCCGTTCTTCACGGTCAGGAACACCTTGCCCGATGTGGGCAGCTTGGTGCCCGCGCCCAGCTGGCTCTTGACAAAGGCTTCCCCGAAGGTCTTGCCCACGCCCATCACCTCGCCGGTGGACTTCATCTCGGGGCCGAGGATGGTGTCCACGCCCGGGAACTTCACAAACGGGAACACGGCTTCCTTGACGCTGAAGTACGGCGGCGTGACCTCGGCACCGATGCCCTGCTGGTCCAGCGTCTGGCCGGCCATGCAGCGCGCCGCCACCTTGGCCAGCTGGATGCCGGTGGCCTTGGACACGAACGGCACCGTGCGCGAGGCGCGCGGGTTCACCTCCAGCACGAAGATCACGTCGGTCTTGACGCCGTTCTCTTCCTTTTCCTGGATCGCGAACTGCACGTTCATCAGGCCCACCACGTTCAGGCCTTCGGCCATGGCTGCGGTCTGGCGCTTGAGCTCGTCCACCGTGGCCTTGCTCAGGTAGTACGGCGGCAGCGAACAGGCCGAGTCGCCCGAGTGCACGCCCGCCTGCTCGATGTGCTCCATCACACCACCGATGAACACGCGGCCAGCGGTGTCGCGCACCGCGTCCACGTCGCACTCGATGGCGTCGTTCAGGAAACGGTCCAGAAGCACCGGCGAATCGTTGCTCACTTTCACCGCTTCGCGCATGTAGCGCTCCAGGTCGCGCTGCTCGTGCACGATTTCCATCGCGCGGCCGCCCAGCACGTAGCTGGGGCGCACGACCAGCGGATAACCCAGGGCCGCTGCTTTTTCCAGCGCTTCGGGCTCGGCGCGGGCGGTGGCGTTGGGCGGCTGGCGCAGGCCCAGCTCGTGCAGCAGCTTCTGGAAGCGCTCACGGTCTTCGGCGGCGTCGATCATGTCCGGGCTGGTGCCGATGATGGGCACGCCCGCAGCCTCCAGGCCCAGCGCCAGCTTCAGCGGCGTCTGGCCGCCGTACTGCACGATCACGCCGGTCGGCTTTTCCTTGTCCACGATCTCCAGCACGTCTTCCAGCGTCAGCGGCTCGAAGTACAGGCGGTCGCTGGTGTCGTAGTCGGTGGACACGGTTTCCGGGTTGCAGTTGACCATGATGGTCTCGTACCCGTCTTCGCGCATCGCCAGCGCGGCGTGCACGCAGCAGTAGTCGAACTCGATGCCCTGGCCGATGCGGTTCGG